>NZ_RZRP01000011.1:0-25175 GCF_003997795.1 Mesorhizobium sp. M7A.F.Ca.US.005.03.2.1
GCCACGAGGAAGTTTGCCGCCGGCCTGACGCTGCCGTGCGGCGCATAGAGCACCGTCCTAGCCACTTGTTCGGCCTCGAGTTCTGTTCCTGACAAATCGTAAGTTCTCGTCCAGATGTTACCGATTCCGGTCGCGCGCGTCGTTCCTTGTATCTCGACAACGTCTGTTTGGCCGGCCTCTGCAAGGGCTGCTCGCATGGCGCCATCGTACCAGCTGTCGATGATGACAGACAGTTGAAGGGTTGCGAGCCAGGCGTGAAGAACGGTCGGCTCGGCGGGGGCTGCGAATATCTCCGCCATCCACGCTTGGAGAGTCCGACGATGTCGGCGCTGCTCGATAAACTGCGCGACCGACCACATATTGGTGCGAATCCTGGAAGGGGCAGGCGCCCGCTTGTTGAGGGCCGCGGCGACATCTTCAGGGGTGCAAGGTACAGGGGATTCCGGTGGGTTAAGCTGCAGAAGACCAGGACCGAGATAGGGGATCACTCGATCGGCCTTGAGAGCGCCGTTCAGCAGGTCAATCAGTTTTTTGGCAAAACTGCCCCGGACGACGACGAGATGGTCCCAGCTCAGCATCGTGTTCATACGCGTTTCCTCTCCGCCACTGAACCCACCGGCATCAGGCCCCGTCGGAAATCTTCATCGCCTCGACGGTGATCGGCAAACGCGTGTCGCGCGGAAGGTCGGGCAGCATGAGCCGCCAACCGTTCCTGAGCGTCACGGTCCCGCCCCATAAGTCAGCGTTCTCAATCTCGGTGATCGGCTCTTCGAGATCCTTCTTGGGGACATAAGCCGACAAGCCAGTAGCGGTCCTGCGAATCATTACTTTCATCCGGCTGTTCCCCCGTTGGAAATGCCTTCAGCTCCGCAGGGAACCTCGACTTTGTCGAGGCTAATGAGTTCGCGCGCTCGCATGCCGACGACCGTGCCACGATCGATCCATTCGACCGCATAGATGAAGAATTGCTGGAGAAAGGTTCCAATGTCGCGCACGTAGCCTTCGTCGCCCTTCCGCACGAGGTTTTCGCCGATCTCCTTGCCGGGATAGGTGCCGTCGTTTTTTATGTGGCGTATCGCACGGACCCGCTCACCCTGCATGAACCGTGGCGGTCTGCCGATTTCGACCTCCTGTTCGCGTCTGGACCACATGCTGTCCATTCCTTTCTCGAGGCTTTTGTTGTGGTCGCGGGTTGCAGGCGTCGTCGTGCGGCGAACCCGACCGTTTCGGTAGGAATCAAGCGGGAACGCAGGTTTTCGGTACCGGACAGACCGACACGCATTGCTGCGTATCGAAGGCCTCCTTGCATTCGGTGCACTTGTTTGGATCGATCACATAGGCGTCGCCCTTGAACTTGATCGCTTCCGAAGGACATTCGAACTCGCAGGCCCCGCATTGGGTACATTGGGATGCGATGATCTTTAAAGCCATTCTAACTCCTGGTTATCGGACGAGACGGCTCAGGCCGTCGCCGCTAGTGGTCTGATCCCAAACTCTGCCGCGTAAAGTGCGCTGACTGCGGTCTCGATGTAGTCATGGCCATAGGCGTCGGTTACGCGCAGTCCAACTCGCGAGAGTTGTTCCTTCGGGCGATTTCCGATCTTGGCGCATAGCACTATGTGTATGCCTTCGAGCGCTGCGATGACGCCCTCGAGGATGGCGTCTTCGCCCCCGCCTCCGAGGCAATACCGCTCGACCTTCCGATGCCCGACCAAGCTGATCCCTCTAGGCGAGACTTCATAAACCTGGAATTCCTTCGCGTGGCCGAAGTGTTCGTTGACCCGTCCACCTCCCTTAGTGGCCACCGCAACCAGAAGCGACTTTTCGGAGTCTGTTGCCTTGACCATACCGATGGCCTCGCTCCTCGCCGCCTCATGATCACGGCGCTCGTGTGCGACCACCTGCCGATAGGCCTGACGCTTGCCAGCATCGTAGGCGACATCGTCGGGAATACCGTCCAGCGTGAATTCCTGGCCACGATCTTCACCGAGCAGGCCGACAGCATCTGCCCGGCACTGCCGGCAGTGGCGCATCAACTTGGCGCCACCTTCAAGTCGATCCTGAAGAGCCATCATCTCCGTTGCCGTTGGGCCGCGCTGCCCGATGAGTCCGTAGTGGGTACCGTGCGCCGGGTCCGAAATCAGAGGCATCACGTTGTGCAGAAACGCGCCCCGCTCCCTGACCATTTTGTTCACCTCAAACAGGTGCTGGTCGTTCACTCCAGGAATCATCACCGAGTTGATTTTGGTGAGGATGCCGCGCGCGCTCAGCATCTCCAGGCCCAGCATCTGCCGCGCGTGCAAGATTCGAGCGGCTTCGATGCCGAAGTAGCGGCGATTTTCATAAAAGATCCATGGATAGATCTTCGCGCCGACTTCCGGGTCGACCATGTTGATGGTGATCGTCACGTGATCAACATTCATTTCGGCAAGCTCGGCGACATGGTCCGGCAGCACGAGCCCATTAGTGGAGACGCACAGCTTTATGTCGGGGATTTCCCTGATGACGCGGTCGAACGTTGCCTTCGTTTTCTCCCAATCGTAACAGGCATCCCCCGGCCCAGCGATGCCAAGAACCGAAAGCTGCGGAACTTTGTTGGCAACGGCGATGACCTTGCGTAGCGCTTGGTCGGGCGTCAACTTCTCAGACACAACACCAGGCCGGCTCTCGTTGGCGCAATCGTATTTGCGATTGCAATAGTTGCACTGGACATTGCAAGCCGGCGCGACCGCCACATGCATACGCGCGAAATAATGATGCGCTTCCTCCGAAAAGCAGGGGTGATCCTTGATCCTTTCCCAAATAGCCGGATCCTCTTCGCCCGGGCTGGTCGGCGACGAGCCGTAGGAAGACGATGCGCAGCCACCGGATTTCGCGGCTGCCAGAAGACCCTCGGATGTCGTGCTAGTCGGCCCCTCAATCGAAACTGTCGGTGAGGACATCAAACGGCTCCGTTGCTGGTAACGTCGCGGTTCAAGGTGCAAGAGCCATACCAACTGAAAAAAGCGGCTTCAGTTCACTATTCGGGTCGATATCGCATTGTGTCAGGCCGGCGCGACACAATTTTGTCCTGCTTGCGACAGTGCAAGTCCAAATCCGTTCAGAAGCACGAAGCACTCCTTGTCGCGCACAGGGCGCGCAAGACCACTGGCCTGACGATTGGCTCATCAGGCTCTTAGAAGTTCCTTCACCTCGATACTATGCCGGCGTATCGCCTAGCCGACTTGTCGCAGCTTGAGGCCGAGAATTCGAGCCGCATTAGCCTGAACCCAGCCGGCCTTCTCCATTGTGTCGATCAGCCGTCACGCTTCGTCCGCCGCGGTCCCAGCCCCCGTCCGGCCGTATCGTTAGAATCGCAAGTGGCCATCTCGTGTTCAGGCGGGCGCCGATGCGCCGAACCGGCATCGTGCTGGCCCGTGAGAGCTCGTCGATGACATTGCCACGTTCCGAAAGATTGGTTCCTTCCAGAGGAGAACGCCAAGCACGCAGTTCTCCGGCTCGCGGACGTTGCCGGGGAAATAGCATTGCGAGATCAGCTCAACTGCCGACGGCGCAAAGCCATGGTTCTCCATATTTCAAGGGTAAGCGCTGTGTCCTTCCAGGAGGACCCGCGATCTGTGGGCCTGCCGATTCTGAGGTGGATCGGAGATCGGCTTGTGTCTGAACTTGAACTTACGATTGACCCTGAGCGGCAGCCTCGGCGTTTTCGAGGGTGATCAACGGCGCTGTTGGTCGGCGGCATTGGTCGATGGACGACAAGGCACGGAGTCATCTCCGAGACCCTGGAGCCGACGCGGTGATCTCGGAGGTTGCCCGGCGCTACGGGCTGCGGCCGCGGCGGAACGCTCGCAAGCTTGCGACGTCGGCAGGACAGGCCACTCCCGCCTAGTGGTTTCGGTGGCGCCACCGGAACGACCCGTTGGGCCTACATCCTTGCACCAGAGCTCAAGGCCACGGCCTGAGAATCGGCCGCCGCTCCCCCTACTTGGTTCCTCAGCCGACAGCGCTAAGAAGGAGAGCAACTTCCGTCGGCGCGAGGATCATTGCGTCGTGGCCAGTGGCGAGTTCCTGCCACGCCCAGCCATCCTGCTTCGCGACCCATTCTCGCGCTCCCGCCATCGGCGGGTGGAGTGGATTAGTGCAGACGACATAGGTTCGGGGTCTGCCGTTGCCGAGCGGGTGCTCGAGCTTAAGTCCGCTTTCGTAGGTGCCTGCCGGATGCGGTGTTATCCGGCGCCGCACCCAGTCCGTGAGCGAGTGTCCCTCGGGAGTGCCGAATGCTGTTGGCGGCGGAGTCGGCATGAAGATACCCCGTCCTTCCTCCGCAACCAATTTTCGACGGGCGGCGACGATGTCGGGGGGCATGGTGCTGAATACACTTTGACCGCTCTCGACGATGGCGCCGTCGAGATAAACGAGATGGCTGATATGGTCGGGTATCCGGTCGGCGGCGCCGGTGATGCTGATGCCGCCTAGACTGTGACCGACAAGGATCACATCGCTCAGCTCTTCCGTTACAATGTGGTTGACGATGTCGGTCACGAATGTGTCGGGCGTGATGTCCTTGCACAGCAAACGTGCGCGTTCGCCGACACCTGTCTGGGTAGGCGTGGTCACGTGGCATCCCATCTTGCGAAGATTGGCGGCGACGTCCCGCCAACACCATCCGCCATGCCAGGCACCATGCACTAGCACATACGTCTTTATCATGGATTGTGCCGTTCCATTTGCTCACCGGCCGTTGTGGCTGCCATCCGGCACGATGGCCGGACATTGTCCAAAGGGGCTCGACCACGTTACCGGTGGTAAGTCCGGCACAGGCGCCCCGTGGCCTGAGGATACCCCTACCAAGTCGAGGAAACTTGAATTGCGAAACCCAATATTCACTAGCTCTTTGCAAGTGGATGGAGAGGCTCATGGTGTGCCGCAGTTGCTCGCTGCCGGCATGCTCTTGGCACCGGCTGATCATCCGAACTTGAACAGGACACCAAAGCCGCCGCGCGGATAGTTCCACTCGATGTCGCCGCCTTTCTCGCACAATATCCGGCAGGTGCCGCATTCCATGCAGCCGTCGGCGGTGATCTCGACTTGACCCTTGTCATTCAACTCATAGCATTTCGCCGGACAGACGTAGGTCAACGCAAGCAAGTTCGCGCTTGGCTTGTCGTGCGGTCGCACTATGATATGGGGGCGGCCGGAATCGACCAGATAGCGGTTCTGGTAAAGTTTGTCCTCGACACGAACCTTCGTCACTGCGATCGTCATCTTGTACCCTCTTCAGCGCCATGCCAATGCCAGGCGGACCGCGTCGCTGACCAACCCCCAGCGCGAGCGCGCGTTGATGAAGGCGGCCGTGGTGTTCTTTTCCTTCTCGATCTTCGGCGTGCCGTCGACACGCATGAAGGTCTGAGCGGCATGCGACATCAACCGCGGATAGCTGTCAAAAAAGTTGCTGGAATTGGTGTGGAGTAAGGCTGGCATGTCCTTGTATTTCTTAAGATCCTTGATCACAAAGGAGTCATCCAGCATCGTCTTGTAGAGCGCAAGGTTCGCTTTGGTCATAGGACCGTTGCGGCTTTTGACTTTGATGATCGCCTCAGCCGCGACACGACCCGAGGTCATGGCAAGGTTCGAACCCTCACGGTGAATGGCATTGTTCAGTTGCGCTGCGTCGCCGACGATGACCCAACCGTCGCCGAATAGCTGCGGAATGGCCCTGTAACCACCTTCGGGGATAAGATGGGCGGCATATTCTTTCACCTCCGAGCCAGCGATCAGCGGCCGGATCGAAGGATGGTTTTTCATCGCATCCAGGAGGGCGGACGGGCTCTCCATCGTCGCGGCGAAATCCGAGACCAGGCAGCCGATGCCGAGTGAAATCGACTCCTTATTGGTGTAAAGGAAGCCGAGCCCGGCCATGCTGCGAGAGATCGTGCCCACGGCCTCGATTACGCAGCCTTCATCGCCCTTCACCCCGAACCGCTGGCCAATGACCTCTTCGGGCAAGAAATGCATTTCCTTGACGGCAATCGCCACGGTCTCCGGCTTCGGCATCTCGCGCAGGCCTGCGCGAGTGCCAAGCAATCCCGACACCCCTTCTGCGAGAACGACCACATTCGCGAAGACCACTCCGCCAGCCCGGTCTGTGCGGACGCCGATCACCTTGCCATTGCCATCACGGACGAGTTCCGTCGCGGTCGTCTCACACAGGACCGTCGCGCCAGCCTCGCGCACCTTGCGGGAAAACCATTTGTCGAACTGGGCGCGGATGATCGTGTAGCGGTTGGGTTTCGCCTCATTGAAGTCGTCCGACCGGTAATGAATTCCGGTGTGAGACGTGTCGTCCATCACCCAAAGTCGCTGTTCGACCAGGTGCCGCTCGAGGGGCGCATCATCCCGGAAGTCCGGGATGATCTTCTCCAGCATGTTCGCGTACATTATGGCACCCTGGACGTTCTTAGAGCCCGGATATTCCCCGCGCTCCAACTGCAGGACCTTCAGCCCCTGGCTTGCCAAAGTGTAAGCAGCTGCGTTTCCAGACATGCCGGCTCCGACCACAATGGCATCGAATTGTTCAATCATGTCCTCTCCCTCAACTCGCAAGCTTGTCTCGACTGTGCGGCGACAGCCGCCGGGTGAAGGCTTCCGTCAGTGCGGGCAGGAAGCGGATTGCATCCGTGACGATCCCGAGGTGGGCGAACTCGAAAATCGGCGCGTTCGGATCGGTGTTGATCGCGACGATGAGATCGGCCCCCTCGACCCCAACTCGGTGCTGGATGGCGCCGGAAATTCCGGCCGCGATGTAAAGCTTCGGTCGAATGGTCTTGCCAGTTTGTCCAATCTGTCGATCAGCCGGCATCCAGCCCTTCTGGACCAAGGGGCGCGAACAGCCATGCTCGGCGCCGATCGCTCGGGCAAGATTCTTCACAAGCTGAAGGTTCTCCGCCGCTCCGAGACCGAGGCCTCCCGCAACCACGACATCCGCATAGGCAAGATTTGCCATTGCCGACTGGTTATCCGGTAGGAAGCCGAGGACTTTGGTGACGATATCGTCCTCAACGAGCGACAGCTTGTGCCGCATGACACGCCCGACCGGCTTATCCACCCGTTGCGGCATAGGCATGACCCTTGGTCGCACCGTCGCCATTTGCGGCCGGTAATTTAGTGTATAGATCGTACACAACAATGAGCCACCAAAAGTCGGACGGGTCGCGGCGAGTGAACCGTCGGAATCTACATCAAGTTCGGTGCAGTCGGCCGTGAGCCCCGTCTGCAGGGTCGTCGCTACCGAGCCTGCAAGATCCCTGCCCAGTGTGGTCGCGCCGAGAAGGAGGATTTCGGGTTTATGGGTATTGACCAGATCCGTGAGCGCCTTGGCGAACGGCTCGTTCCGGTAGTCGGCGAGCGGCGGCGCATCGACGATGTAGACAAGATCCGCCCCGTAAGCGAAGGCCTCGGCAACAGCGTCCTCGACCATCTCGCCCGGCGGTCCCAGCACGACGCCCGCGAGCTGGACTTCAAGCTTGTCGGCTAATTTGCGGCCTTCGCCCAGCAGTTCGAATGATACAGGATGCACATTGCCGCGTTCGAGCTCGAGGAAGACCCACACGTGCCGGTAGTCTTTGAAACGGTCGGGAAGTTCTTTCTTTACACCGGCACGGCCGGGGGCAATGCGAGGGGTAGTTTGGCTTGCGGTCGACATTTTCTGCTCCTGGCCGTCACGTGCCGCTGTTGAAGGCCAGCTCATGTTCCAGCGCCGGCCGGCGGGTTAAGATATCGGCGATGAGTTCATCGGCTATGTCCTGCAAGCCCCTTTCCGCGGTGTCGATCTGCGCCGCCCTTTCTGCCCGTGCGGTGGGGGCGAAAACACGCTTGACGACTGTAGGCGAGCCACGCAGACCGCACCGGGTGAGATCGTCAATGCCGGCGTCGGCTGCAGTCCACTTCACGACTTGGCTGCGCGCCGCGCACAGAGCCTGCTGGAGCGAGCCCCGGCGGATTTCGTTGGTGTCTTCCAGCATGGTAATGAGGCAAGGGAGTCTGCTCTTCAGCAACTGGGTGCCGCCTTCGGCGCGACGAGCGACTTCGATCTCTCGCGTATCGAGATCGATGGAGGCAATCTTCGCGACATAGGTAAGTTGCGATAAATCTAGGCGCTTGGCTATGCCCGGTCCGACCTGGGCGGTATCGCCGTCAATCGTCTGCTTGCCGGTGAAGACGATGTCCGGCCTGCCGAAAGTCTCCCCAATTTTTGCGATTGCTTGCGAAAGAGCAAAGGAAGTCGCCAGCGTATCGGATCCGGCAAAATAGCGGTCCGTCAAGAGAACTGCTCGGTCAGCACCGTAACCGAGCGCCTTTCGCAGCGAGTCCTCCGCCATGGGCGGACCCATTGTGAGCACAGTAACCTCGCCACCATGAACGTCGCGCAGTTTGAGCGCTTCTTCGAGGGCGAACAGGTCGTAAGGATTGATGATGGTCGGAACACCCTGACGCATGATCGTGTTCGTCACCGGGTGCACGCGGATCTGTGCCGAATCCGGCACCTGCTTGATGCAGACTACGATATGCATTGGCGGTTTCTCTAAGCTCCCAGTCCGGATTCGTGCTTGGCGGTTCACCTCATTGCCTGCATCGTTCATGCCAAGTCGTCTTCCTGCCTCTATTCCAGAAGGTGGCTTCGTTTGCTTCCGAGGAGGCGTCATGAGGACTGGATTTGTCGACTTCTCGACATTGTCGCGTCGCAGCCGTGTCGGGCTCATTACTTTCCGAACCGCTTCAGTGCAGAGTCGAGCGGGACGAAGGCGCGGCCAGGTGCGGGACATATGTTTGGATCGTGGTCCCTTAGCACCTTGAACACACGTTGCGTGAGCGGCGAGGAAGTCGCGAAATCTTCGTAGGCGCGTTCCAGCTTGGCGCGCACCCGCGCGGCGATTACCTGGTTAGGCAGACCGGAGAAATCTTCTTCGGCAAGGTATTGGCCCACGCGCTTCATGATATGGAGCCGCGAGACATTCATCACTTTCGGGTCGTAGGAGACGTCAAGGCAGGCGAAGAAGTCCTCCGCGGCCGACAGGCCCTTCAGTCGCGCTAGGATATCGGTGCGATCGATCGGGCGGCTATCAGCGGAGCAGTTCATTGTATTCTCCCGGCGCGAAATTGTGGTGTCGATGCATTGGTGACATTGCTGACGGCGTGCCGACCTCTGGCACGGCGGCTGGGCAAGAGACTTGGCGATCTCAAGCTTTTCTGAAGTGGTGAAGGCGACCCCGAGTTTAACTGCTCTCCTTGCGCAGGGTCGTCACGTTGAGGAAGACCTCACGGCTCGTCGGCTATTGTGCCGCTCGGACCCGGGCCGGAATGAAGCTGTTCTGCACCTCGCCCGCACAGTCCAGCACTGGGAACGGCCCGTAGCTTCTCGGTGATCGCAGGCAGGACCTCAAGCACGCGGTCTACGTCATCTTCGCCGTTGTCACGCGACAAGGAGAAGCGGACTGCCCCACATGCCGCGTTCATAGCGATCAGAACATGGCTCGGTTCCAGTGAGCCAGAGGCACAGGCGGACCCGGCGGAACAGGCGATTCCCAGCCGGCTCAGGACAATTGGAATTGCATCGCCTTCGATACCTTCGAATCCAATGTTTGCAGTGTTTGGCAATCGCTCTTGCGGATCGCCGTTGATGGATGTGTTTGGGATGCGCTGGATGATCCCGTTCTCAAGGCGGTCGCGCAACCATTTTATTCGTTTTGTCTCGTCCATGAATTTCAAGGCGAGTTCGGCCGCCATGCCCAGTCCGACTATGCCGGGTGTGTTTTCAGTGCCTGCACGCCGGTCGCGCTCTTGGTGCCCACCCTTGATCATGGAGGAGAAGCGCACGCCACGTCTTACATAAAGCGCGCCTATCCCCTTTGGACCATGCAGCTTGTGGGCGGAGAGCGACAGCATGTCGATCGCGGTCGATTTCAGCTCAATCGGAAGCCTTCCGACCGCCTGCACTGCATCAGTGTGGAAAAGCGCGCCGACTTCCCTGGCTAGATCGGCAAGCTTAACCACGGGAAAGATCGTACCGGTCTCATTGTTCGCCCACATTATCGAGACGATTGCCACTTGTGGGGTGAGGGCGGTTCTGTAGGCGTCCAGGTCGAGCCGGCCGTAGTGATCGACTGGGATAATGTGCACCTTGACGCCGCGCGTCTTCTCAAGGTGCGCGCACAACTTCAGAACGGCCGGATGTTCAACCGCGGAAGTCACTATTTCCGTTCGGTCGGGCATCACCTCCAGCGCCGAAAGGATGGCTGTACTGTCGCTTTCAGTCCCGCCCGAGGTGAAGATGATCTCGTCCTCGAATCCCGCGCCGATGAGGGCTTGCAACTGTTGCCTCGCCTTTCTCACGGCTTCAGCAACCGATGCGCCATAGGCGTGCATGGACGAATGATTGCCAAATTGCTCCGTAAAGAAAGGCAACATCGCTCCAACGACTGCAGGATCAACCCGCGTCGTTGCGTTGTTGTCGAGATAGACAGGGTTCATGGGAGTGATCCTTCAACTGCTGAAATGATTCAAGGGTAGTCGGGCCATTGAACCTCTGGCGCATATCGTATCTGGTAAGGTGGGCGGCCGGGGGAGCGATGGCTTGGCTGACCGGTCGCTGTCGACATTGCCCTTTGGTGGCGGCATCCGCCGGGAATTCAGCTGTTTCGGGCAATTTTGTTTGCTTGCCCACGGCAACGATCGATGATCGCGATTTGGTGCATCACCGAACGCAATTGTTCCGGGCCGACAGTGCGTGTCGGCCGGTTCCAGAGCGCCGGCGGTTACCGGTTCGACGCAGTATTCCTTGGCGTCGCTATAGTCGAACATAGCCTGTTCCCTCGCAATCATTTGCAGGACTTGCCGCAGCCGCACGTCTCACGCGCATTGGGGTTATCGAAAACAAAGCCGGATGTTTCGAGCCCAGTGACGAAGTCCACGGTCATGCCGGCGGCATGGGGTTGGGAGCCTCTATCCATGAACACCTTGAGCCCATCTCGCTCGATGATCGCATCGCCCTCACGTGAGACGCTCTCCAGGCCCATTGAGTATTGGAAGCCGGCGCAGCCGCCGGCATGGACCATGATGCGAAATCCTTCCGCCGGCTCGCTGGCGCGGTAAAGAGCGGCCTTGATGGCGGCAACAGCGTTGTCGGTGAGCGTAATCATGGCTCGATTTCTCCTCGGTCCGGCGTTTTCGTGGATCATCTCGCATGGACCGTGCCAAAGGGAAGACGTGTCAAAAACCGTAGGACATCCCGACGTCTCTTATGCTCGATTGCTGGGGAGACGTCCGACAACCGACACTTACTGTCGGGTTTGTCGCGTCCGCGTCACAGGAAGGGCGCCTGAGTTCGCGATGCACTCACGCGTAAAGCAATGAACAGAGCCAAAGATGTTCAGAGCTTGCCGCGGAGCAACTGGCACGATTTTTGTGAAGCCTTCGTTGCGGCGGCAAAATTGCCGGCCGATTCACCTTTGGGTTGCCCTCGCAATCGAAGAACGAAGGAAAGCAATATGATCCATCAGACCCGCCTTGGTGGGAAAGCAGCACCGCCGGTGGTACCCGAATGCTCGATCGGCCGATTGGCGCCGACCACCCAACAATCGCTCGCTACCGGCGATTGGCCGCTGACCGCCCGGAGACAGGATTCGACTGGCATGTGCCTGACGATCGATCGCGTCCGCCGTGCACATCCCTGAGGCCCGTTTTTCGATCGATCGTCAAAAGAAGAACGGGGCAGGGGTAAAAACATGGATCAGCGCAAGAAGCGGTCGCCCAACGAAATCCGGCGTGCGTGGGAAGTCTGTCCGAACATTCCCGCGCGTGATTTCGCCGCCCAATTGGCCATTTCGGAAGCGGAACTGGTCGCGGCCCATTGCGGTTTCGGCGCGGCACGCATCGACCCGCGCGTCAATCACCTTCTGACGGGCCTCGAATTCGTGGGCGAAGTGACGGCGCTGACCCGCAATCAAGGTGCCGTGCACGAAAAGATTGGCGTCTTCAACAGAGTGATAACCGGCAACAATCACGCCATGGTCCTTGGTGACGAATTCGACCTTCGCGTCTTCCCGCAGGCTTGGAGGTATGGTTTCGCTGTTGAAAGGCGCCATCGCGGCGGAATCCAGCGCAGTTTGCAATTCTTCGACGCCGCCGGCGCAGCAGTGCATAAGGTGCATCTCAGGCCGGTCTCCAACCTTCATGCCTATCGAAAGCTGGTGGCCGAGCTCGTATCCGCCAACCAGGAGCCGACCATGTCGCTTAAGGCGAGAGTAGCCGACCTGGGCGCGAGGACTGCGGACTGGGCCGGCACGGTGGACGACCTACGCGAGTACTGGAGCCGGCTGACTGACGTCAACCTTCTAAAGACGCTCAAGCTCAGCCGCTGCCAGGCTTTGCGCATGGTCGGCCAGGATTACGCTTGGCTGCTCGACAATGCCGCAGTTGGCGCCGTGCTCCAGCGTGCGGCCGAAGACGAATTGCCGATCATGTGCTTCGTCGGCAACCGAGGTTCTATCCAGACCCATTCCGGCTTAATCAAGTCGGTCAAGCAGATCGGGCCGTGCATCCATGTGCTGGACGAAACGTTCCGGCTGCATCTCAGGACCCACCAAATCCGTGAGGTTTGGGCCGTGCGCAAGCCGACCAATGACAGTCACGTCACCTCGCTCGAAGCATATGGGTCCGACGGCAAGATCATCATCCAGTTGTTCGGTGCGCGCAAGGAAGGCGAACGCGAGCGCGACGACTGGCGGGTTCTGGCGGAAAACCTGCCTCGTTTCCCCGACAGCTACATGAGAAAAGACCGATCGTCGTCGGTGGGACGCCGGCGCCCATCTGCCTCCGCAGCCAGTAGCCGGGCATTGAAGCCGAGACCGGGGACACGATGACGCAATAAGCGCGCTGTATTATCGCAACGCGATGAGCAGGAAGCAATTTGGCGCTGCCCCATCGACCGCATGGTTACGACGAAGCCGCGGCCTTTGGGCCGAGCTCAGAGGTGACAATAGCGTGAACGCCGCCGACCGTCACTCCCCACCAGGCGGTCAGGTTTTGCGGTTCGGGCCGAGCAAAAATACTGTCAAGACAGCGAGGAACGTGGCAACCGCGCTGTAGACAAAGACACTGGCAATACCCGTGTGATCCACCAATAGGCCACCGCAAGTTGTGCCGGCTGCGATGGCCACTTGGAAGGTTATGACCATCAGTACACCAGCGCTCTCGGCCTGTTTCGGAGCGGCGCGTAGCACCATCCATGTCTGCAATCCGACCGGGACCGCGCCAAAAGCAAAGCCCCATACGGCAACTGCAATTGCCGAGGTCAAGGCCGATGCTCTCATGGTCAGGAGCGAGACAGCGGCTACGGCAATGAGCAGGGGCGGCAGGGCCGCGACCGCCTTGAGACTGTGTTTGGTGAGGAATGCGCCGGCTAAATTGCCGAAGACGCCGGCCGTGCCAAAAGCAAGGAACACGAGCGGGATTGACTTCTTGTCGAGCGCAGGAACGCTCTCGAGAAAGGCGCGGATGTAGGCGAAGCTGGCAAAATGGCCGGAAGCGACCAATAGCACGACTAGCACCGCAACCTTCATCGCCGGATTCTTCGCGACATCCAGCGGACTGCGGAATCTGCGCACTTCGATCGGAGGCAGTGGCGGAATGGTTACGAGTTGCACGAGCAGCGCAACGGCACTCACGATTGCGGCGACCTTGAACGAGGCTCGCCATCCCCAAATGTCACCGACATAAGCGCCGATTGGAGCCGCGCAGACGGAGGCGACAGAAACGCCGGTGAGGATGACCGACATGGCGCGCGGCATGAGGTGACTTGGAACCAGCCGCATCGCCAACGCTGCCGAAATTGACCAAAAACCACCAAGCGATATGCCAAGGACGACGCGTGCCGCCAGCAAAACCGGCAGCGACCCCGCAACCTCCGCCAGAACGTTCGACAGGATCAGCAGGAGCGTCATCGCCCAGATGACGACCCTGCGGTCCAGACGCTTTGTCACGATGGCGATTATCGGTGCCGAGATCGCCGCGACGATTGCGGCCGCTGTTAGCGCCTGTCCAGCCGTGCCCGTGGTGATACGGAGATCATGCGCGAGCGGTGTCAGAACGCTGGCGGGCAGAAACTCTGCCGTCACAAGCCCGAAGGTGCCGAAGGAAAGCGAAATGATGGCACCCCATGCAGGGCCAGAACGTTGATAGGGACTTTCTGGGTCAAGCCGATCTCGGTCGAACAAAGCCGCGTCCACTAAATCTGTCGCCGATTCGGTCATGAATGAGTTCTCCGGCTAGGAGCTGTTGCAGCAGGGGTGGCTACATCGCCGGGGATCAAAGCCGCGAGACCTTCCGGCGGCGGCCAGTCGGCATCAGTCGAGGCCTCGGAGCCCGACGCATCCGAGGCCTCATCGGAGGGCCGACGGACCCAACCGTCGACAATGCGGGAGAGTTCTCGGCGCGGTCGCATCGATCGCATTCGTCGAAGTGCGGTCTGTTCACTGCGAACCAAGCAAGCCGAACGCGGTGTCCTCGATCGAGGCCTTGATGGGGGGATGATCGACGATCTCTATATTGCTTTGAAGCAGGAAGTTCCGTCGCCATATGTGGTTATCCTGGCAGCCAGAATTGAGCGGTTGTCGCAAGCACCAAGGCGGTCGCAATGAGTGCAACGAGGCGGAAGTCTGATCGATGGCTGCGGTTCGATGGCCGCGCGATCGACAAAATTGAGGTGATGAGTTATCCCTTTTGAAGCCGTTGCTCCCAATTCTGGGATAAGGTAATTGCAGGCGGTCCCAGCAACGTCGGGCGGCCTTTTTGGTGATCGAATTCATGGGACGACACTCTCGGTCCGTGACGCATCTGCGAATGACTCCGCAAGTTCCGTGCCATCAACGACAAATCTGGCTCTGCTGAGCGGGTGGTGGAGGCACGAGCGTGGGCTATCCCAAGAGCTTGCCGCAAGGTTGTTCGAAGTTGAGGTGCCGGATAGACCGCAAATATGTCGGGCGGCCTGGGGTTGGCCAACACGAAGATGCGCAAGTTCAAAAGGACGAGCTGAACCCTTGCCGATATCCATCCGAGGCTGATCTGGAGAAGGTCAAGAACTGCGTCTTGAAGGCTTCCGCCGCACCGGCAAATGCTAAGCCAAGGTGCTGGGCAAGATGGACAGGGCCATCCAACCCGTCGACTGGACGCTCATTAATGGCGTCGGTGTGGCTCTGTAGCTGGCGAGAAAAACGCCCTGCTGAAAGACAAAAGCTCGTGTGGCCGGCTCTGAAGGACGGCCAATGAGGCATGCGAGGAGAGGCTATAGTCCATTCGTGTAGACTGATCTTGTCCTACGGAGGCGGCTAACCACCCCGCCAGACATCATCGAGGGGAGCGCCACTAGGCTCACCCCAAGTGTTGGTCGTTTCCACCTGGTGACCTCGGCCAAGTCACCAAGCCGCTTAGCGCAAGCTTTCGAACTGGATGCTCCCCGGGCACATGATCGGCTAGCGATCCCACCAGTTGAGTTGCTCCAAGTCGCTGTCTAGCATTCTACATTCTGTGTCCGACGCTGGACAAGAATGTTGCAATCCCGACCAGCAAGTCAGCGCAGGCGCCACCTGTTGCCCAGCAAACGGCAAGGATTATCGAAAGACGAATTCGGCACGGAGCTTGCACCGACGATTGCATGCAAATGCCGACAGCATCTCATGAACGGTCTCTCGATTCTGGCGCGGTTAAATCGCGGCCGGTTCCAGATCATGTCCCGCCCGAAATGGTGAGGGACTTCAACCTGTTTACGTCGCCCGGCATGTTGCCGACGGCTAACGGGGATCCGCATGCAGCGGTTGCTTGCGTTCATGCCGGGCCTCCGATCTTTTATTCAACCAGCAACACGCGCGACGGTCGGGGTACCTGGGTCATCACTCGCGCGAGCGACCAGCGCCGGGTGCTGCAGGACACCGAAACGTTTTCCAGCCATCGCAGCATCTTCGCCTCTGTGCTCGGCGAGAGCTGGCCGATGATCCCGCTTGAGCTCGATCCGCCATTCCACGGTGTTTTTCGCTCACTGCTCAATCCGCTGCTTTCGCCAAAGCGGGTAATGGCATTGGAGCCGGCTGTCCGGGAACGAGCGATCAAGCTGATCGACAGGATCGCCGCATCAGGCACGAGCTGCGACATCATGAAGGATTTTGCAGTTCCGTTCGCGGTCAATATCTTCCTTCGCTTTATTGGGCTTTCGGACAACGGACTAGAAACATTTGTCGGCTGGGCTAGAGATCTGCTCCACGGCGATAAGGAGCAACGACCACCCGCAGCCCGGACGATCGTGGCCTTCATCGACGAACTTGCCACCGAGCGCCGCAAGGAGCCGGTCGATGATTTCATGACCTTCATCGTGAAGGCAAAGGTCGAGGGTCGTCTGCTCAGTGACGAAGAAGTCCGTGGCATCGGCGTGCTTGTGTTCGTCGCGGGACTCGACACGGTCTCAGCAGCCATATGCTTCGACTTGGCCCATCTCGCGCGCAACCCCAAAGATCAGGAATTGCTACGAAGCGAACCTGACCGGATTGCCGTCGCTGCGGAAGAATTGCTGCGCGCCTATTCGACCATTCAGATGATCCGAGTGGCAACGAAGGATGTCGACTTCAAAGGCGCGCCGATCCGCAAGGGAGATTATGTTTCCTGTGCCACGATGATTGCCAATCGTGACCCGGCGGAATTCGAATGCCCGAATGAGATCGATCTGGCGCGCGAGGACAACCGGCACGCTGCCTTTGGCTATGGTCCCCATCGTTGTCTTGGCTCACACCTTGCCCGGCGGGAGATTGTCATTGGCCTGGAGGAGTGGCTGGCGCGCATCCCAGCCTTTCGGATCAAGACAGGGACTGAACCTATCACCTTCGGCGGCCATGTGTTCGGGATCGAGAATCTGATCCTGGAATGGTCCTGAAGTTTCAGCCAACGACATTGGAGTTCGCTATGCGTGTCGTCGTACATAAAGCCAGATGCCAGGGTCATGCGCGCTGCTGGGCGCGGGCGCCGAGAGTCTTCAAGCTTGATGACGCCGGCTACATCTTGCCCGGTGATATTGATGTTGCCGATGGGGAGCAACTGCTTGCCTCAAAAGGGGTACGAGCCTGCCCCGAACAAGCTCTGGAAGTTGACGAGCCCCCCGCTAACTCAGTTGTAGAGAGAGACACACGCAAAGTGCAGACTGGCATCGGGAAGGACAAAACAATCATACAATTCGCGACAGACCCTGTCGACCACGCGAAAATTACCGAACTGCGTGACCGAGAGGCGATCCGCAACTGCCTGTATCGGTACTGCCGCGGGATAGACCGCGCCGATGAGGCGGCGCTGCGTAGCGCATACTGGCCCGAAGCGTATGACAGGCACGGTCCCTATTGCGGACCGGCAGAGGACTTCATCCAATTTGCTCTCGGTCTGCCGGGGCACCGTAACATCCATCAAATCACGAACAGCCTGATCGACTTCATCAGTTCAGCAGAGGCCGCGGTCGAGAGCTATTTCACCGCGCTGCAACGCGGACCGGATACAGACCAAGAAATACGTCAGACGCTGCTTTGCGGCCGTTACTGCGATCTGTTTCAGAAGAGGCAGGACGAGTGGCGAATTGCGGAACGGACAGTCGTCTACGATTGGGTTGAGGAGCAAATCCCGCCAGCGATTCTTGAGGCAGATAGGTTCGGCCGGCGACAGCCGATTGGAGCACCACATCCAGACGATCCCATCTACCAGTTGCTCAAGGGTCACATCCCCACCGACCAAGATGGCGTCGAGGGTCCCCAACTGGGAGCTGCATAAGTGGGTAGGAATGGAGGATGAGCGCCCTACGGGAACGACATCTGTGTGGGGCCGCGACTGGCGGTCACTGCAACGATTTGGCTCGGCCCTTCATTCCGCCCAAGGTTGATGGGCTGAGATCACAAGCGGTCATCGTGGAGAAGCTCTCGTGAAACTGGCAGCACGCACCGTAATCATCACAGGCGCTGCGGGCGGGATCGGCCGTGCCCTGGTCGATATCCTTGCCGCGGACGGAGACACTGTAGTTGCGGTGGACCTTCCGGGCAGTGGTGTGGTTGAACTGGCTCGGGATCTCGGGTCGCCGCACGTCGGTCTGGAGTGCGATGTGTCGCGAGAGAAGGACATGCTCTCACTTTTCGGCCAGGTCGAAGCACGGTTCGCGCAAATCGATGTCCTCATCAACAATGCGGCGGTTGGACCCACGATGGATAGGATCATCGACACCGCTGTCGATACCTTCCGACGCGGCGTGACAGTGAACCTTATTGGGCCATTCGTTATGGCCCGGGAAGCGGCGCGGCGCATGAAGCCGGGCGGTGCGATCGTCAATGTGGCTTCGATGGCGGGCGTGGTCGGCAATCCCAGGCGCAACGCCTACGCAGCCTCGAAAGCTGGCGTGATCTCGTTGACAAAGTCCCTTGCATGCGAGTGGGCTATGCGAGGAATCCGCGTCACGGCGGTGGCGCCGGGCTCCGTCCGCACCCCAATGGTCACAGAACTGGCACGCGCTGGCAAAATGGACCTCGCGGCGATACGCCGCCGCGTGCCGATGGGGCGCTTGGCTCGCCCCGACGAGATCGCCAGGGTCGTGCGTTTTCTGAGCAGCACGCAGGCGCGCTACATCACCGGCTCGGTGCTGGCAGTCGACGGAGGCTGGATGTCATTCAACCAGCCGGGGGATGCTCACCCGCCGGTGGATGGTGCGCTCCAAGCCGAGCTCTCCTGTCCGGCCGAATGCACAGATGCGCGAATCGTGCTCGTCACCGGTGGCGCAAAAAGCATTGGCGCGGCCGTCGCTCGCCGCTTTGCCGCGAACGGCGACACCGTCGTGATTGCTGATAAAGATGGCACTGCAGCGGCAGAGCTGGCTACATCGCTCCCCGGCAAGCATCTGGCGAAATCGCTGGACGTGGCCGTCGAGAGCGATGTGGTGTCGATGTTCGAAGAACTGAGGGGACGCTTCGGGTATATCGATGTTCTGGTCAATAGTGCTGATACCGCCGACAGGATTGTGCCTGCGATCGAGCAACTGTCGAAACAGCTCGAACACGTCCTGGATGTCAACCTTACCGGCGCCTTCACCTGCGCGCGCGAAGCGATCAAGGCTATGCGCCCGGGCGGCGTGATCCTCAATCTCGGGTCGATCGACAGCTTTCTGCCGTTCGCGCCGCGCCATGCCTACGGCGCCTCCAAGGCGGGGATGGATATGCTGACCCGTTGCATGGCGGCCGAACTCGGGCCGGTCGGAATTCGGACAGCCACCGTCGCTCCTGGCCACATCCGCACGCCCGCACTTGCTCAGTTGGCCAAAGCCGGCCGCATCGACCTGACAGCAATCGGACGACGCATCCCCATGGGCAGGATGGGACGGCCAGAAGACGTCGCAGATGCATCGTTCTTCCTTGCTTCGTCTGACGCCTCATACATCAACGGCTCGATCCTCTACGTGGACGGCGGCTGGACCTCGTTCGGTGATGCGGGAAACGCCAGCGAGCTCTATGACGAATGTTTTGCGGAGGCCGCAGGTTAATTGCCAGGCCTTCGCAGGGCGACCGGCCGAGCATTATGAAGCCTCGGCTCCACGACGCACCTGAGGTGCTTGAGATCCAAGCATGCGCATGCCGAGCACATTCCCGGTCGGCTGACGTGTCTATAACGAGGAGAAATCATGGAATTTGCCACTTTCATTCTGGCCGCCCAGCGTGGCTATCACCAATCCTCAGAAAGCGTCATCCGCAACTCCATCGAACAGGCCGTCGCTTCGGAGCAGGCTGGGTTCAACACCGCGTGGTTTGCTGAGCACCACTTCAACAATTACAGCCTCATACCATCCCCGCTGATGATGGTGGCGCACTGCGGCGGCTTGACAAGCACGATTCGCCTGGGCACTGCCGTCTGCGTGCTGCCGCTTTACCAACCGCAGCGCCTGCTGTCCGAGATCGGCTTCGCCGACATCGTTGCGAACGGCCGTCTCGAGCTCGGCGTAGGCTTGGGATACCAGCAGTTCGAGTTCGAACGGTTCGGCGTGGACATCGATGAGGCGCCGGCCGTCTTTTCGGAATACCTGGACATCATTCTCAAGGGCCTCAACCAAAACGTCTTCGAACACGACGGCCAGTATGAGAAGATCCCCCCAACAGCGATTTCGGTCCGCACAGTCCAGCAGCCGACGCCGCCTATCTGGATCGCTGGCGGAGCCGCACGGATGGCTCGGGCCTACCGCGAGGGGCACAATTTTTTTGTCACAGCCTTCCACGACGGCTTAGAGACTTTGACCACACTGCGTGAATCAGTCGAGAGGGCGGCGGCATCCGAGGAAAAGAACGTCACCGACGTCAAGATATCGCTGCTGCGCTGCTGCTATGCCAGCCACGACGAGTTGGAGATCAACAGCTATCTCGACAATGCCCGCTTCCAGCGCCGGCTTTCTGAAGCCCTGCATCAGCGTCGCCAACAGAGCCACGATGGCTACCTGCTGCAGGAGACACCGACCCAGCAGGATCTGTCCTTCGAGACCATGCGCAAAAATTTGCCGATTGGCAGCGTAAATCGCGTGATTGATCGCCTGCTGGAAGAGATCGATATCTTGAAACCGGACCAGATCGCAGTTCAGACTCAATTGGGCGACTTCGACCAAAAGACGATGCTGCGCCAGATCGAGCTCTGGGGCGACAAGATCATCCCTGCGGTCAACAAGGCGCTTTGTCATGCCGGAAGCTGAAGCCGGCCGTTACGATGATGGCTGCCTATCCAGCGCGCAATGGCGTGGGTCCGAGCTAGGGAGGAGCTTCGATCAGCATGTGCTGCCCTGCGTACATTCACGTTCGCTTGAGGAGGTCCAGGCGGGCGAGGTGTTGGCGACGGAGGGGACAGGCCTTTCGTCTGTCGAATTGCGTGATGTCTTGGCCGCAACTTTCCCGTCTACCTCCAGCAGCGTATTCGCTTTGGAGGAGTTGAGCGAGCCCGAGCCGGAACTGGAAGAGGAACTGCTACGCCGGCTGCTGCTAGCGCATGCTGCGCCGGCCGACCCGGCGAGCGCCCGCTTGGCCAAGATCATCGCCCGGCGTGCGATGCGCATGGACCATCTTTGGCGGGATCTTGGCCTCTCAAATCGCGCTGAGCTCAGCCGCCTGCTTGCCAGACATTTTCCCGCGCTGGCGGCAGGCAACACAGAAAACATGAAATGGAAAAAGTACTTTTACCGCAAGCTGTGTGAGGCCGAAGGCTTTTCGTCATGCACAGCACCCAGTTGCGGGGAATGCCATGACTTCGAAAGCTGCTTCGGCCCGGAGGAAGTTGAGAGTCGCCTCTCGCCGACCACGAATGTCGGTTAGTCACTTCGCTTGATCGCAGCTGCGGACAAACGCTTATCGCGGCGCCGTCGTATGGAGGAAGGGATGTTCATCGCCTCGCGATATTTGGTGACGGTACGGCGAGCGACATCGATGCCGGTCTCCTTGAGTTGAGCAACGATGTCTTCGTCGGAATGTACCTTGTCGAGCGATTCTTCGGCTATGATTGCCTTGATCCGATGGCAGACAGCTTTGGCGGAGTGCGCATCGCCGCCCTCGCAGGATGCGATTGGCGCAGCGAAAAAATACTTCAGCTCGAACACCCCGCGCGGAGTCAACATGTACCTGTTCGAAGTCACCCGGCTTACCGTCGACTCGTGCATGCCGATCTCGTCAGCGACATTTTTGAGACAGAGAGGCCGCAGATGGGCGGCGCCGTGTGTAAAAAAGGCATCCTGCTGGCGCACGATTTCGGTCGCAACCTTAAGGATCGTCTTAGCGCGCTGCTTGAGACTGCTGATCAGCCAGTTCCCTTTTTCCTGGCAATTGTCGAGAAACGCTTTGCCTTCCGGATTTTGCTTGGTCAGCTGCGAGATTTCGGCGACATAGGTGTGGTTGATCAACACTTTGGGCAGCGTGGCCGGATCAAGCTCCACCCGCCATCCACCTTCGGACTTGGGCATTACCCAGACGTCCGGTACGATGGTTTCCGGCGTCCCGGACTGGAACCGGTCTCCAGGCTTGGGATCGAGCGCGCGGATTTCGTTCCTCATGTCGAGGAGATCCTCCTCGTCGACTCCGCAACGCTGCTTCAATCCCTGAAAATCCCCCCGTGCAAGCATCTCGAGATTGGCGACCAAAGCTGCCATAGCCGGGTCGAACCGGTCTTGCTGGCGCAGCTGAATCTCCAGGCATTCGCTGAGAGTTCGCGCAAAAATGCCCGGCGGATCAAATTGCTGCAAGATTCCGATGACCCGTTCCACATCAGCTTGCCGAACGTTTAACGTCCTGGCCAGATCGAAAAGGTTTACCTGAAGATAGCCAGTGTCCTCCAGATGAGCGGCGAGCTGTCCGGCAATCAGCCGCTCCTGGGGGGTGAACGGGTTGAGGGCGACCTGGCGGGCGACATGGTCGTGCAATGTTTCGGTGTGGGCGGTAAACTCCTCGACGGCAGGTCGATCGTTGCCGCTACTGCGTTGCGACTTCCATTGCCCGCGCCCGCCAGACGGCCCGCCAATGGGCGATTCGCCGATTTCGCTTCTGCTTTGACTGCTCCGCTGATCCACCCCTGGCAGCGGCGAATCGTCGTCAAACGGGTCAGGCTTCAAAACGGGGTTCTTCTCGAGTGCCTGCTGCACGAGCTGATGGAGTTCAGTATGCGTCAATCGCAGCAAGCGAATAGCTTCAATGGCTTGAGGCGATAAGACCATACGTTGCTTCTGGCGTTGAAGCAGGCTTGCTGAGAGATGCATGTTGAACCGTGATCTGCCGAGGAGGCTCTAGTGTGTGCTTGGGTTGTGTGAGACTTTCCACTTCTGGGTCATGCCGCCGCCTTCAATTTGTCGAGAACGTTTTGCGGGGATGAAACGCCATAGGGGTCCGTCTCGCAGTTGTCACAGAAGCCTTCCTCCTCGAACCACTGCTCCACCACGCCATCGTCGATCAGAGCGGCGTATCGCCAGGAGCGCATGCCAAAGCCCAGATTGTCCTTCGCGACCAGCATGCCCATTTTGCGCGTGAACTCGCCCGACCCGTCTGGGATCAGCTCGATCTTCTGCAGCCCCAAGGACTTTCCCCACGCATTCATGACGAAAGCATCGTTGACCGAGACGCAGTAGATCGCGTCAATTCGCAGTTCCAGAAATTGATCATAGAGTTTTTCGAAATCGGGCAGTTGGAAGGTCGAGCAGGTCGGGGTGAAGGCGCCAGGCAGCGAGAACAGGATGATGCGCTTGCCCCCGAAATAATCGTCGGAGGTCTTGTTCTCCCACTGATAAGGATTTGGCCCCCCGATCGACTCATCGCGAACACGCGTGCGAAAGGTCACGAGAGGAACGTTCTTTCTATAGGTCATTGATTTGCTTCCAGGCCAAAGTGGTACGGTGCATTTTTCGGTTAAACTGAAGCGGCATCGACTTCGGTCGACAGTTCCGGCAGCCTCGCGCCTTGGCGTGGTTGCCTCGGACCGGTCTTGTGCAAGACCGCCCCCGAGCAGGCACGTTTAACGGCGACGAGCTTCCGCGGAGACGGGGAATTTTGCTCGCGTGCTTTATCGAGCTTTGAGAGGTAGGCATGGTCTGCAACCGTGATTTTGACTGCGTTCTATCGACCGAGTCGCAAGCGCCATGCCAATTGACCCGATGCCTTGGGTTCACTTCGGTTTTTGCAGCAACTTTCGTGTTGTGCAGTAATGCCGGTCGATATTATTGCTCAAGCAGCACTGGAAATTGGGTGCGACTCCGTTCGGCAAACCCGGCCTTTGTCCGAAGCCGGACACGAATGTCGGAAATAGCCAAACGCCAGGATCTGGGGCGGGTTAAGAAACGTTGCCGTGGGCACCGGCTTCAGCACAATTGCGCCACGCGAGCATGGCTCCCAGCGTCAATGCCGTGCAGCAGCGAGACGAAGTCACTGCAGAATATCAACCTCTGCGAAGTCGTTGAAACCCAGCATGTGCGAGCCGTTCGAGGCGCAGATCAAGGCATGCTCGAGGAAGAGCTCGTGCTCTCGGCAGCAAGTGTTGCGACGTCTGACAAGGATCGTCGCGCTTCAAGGAAAAGAACCTGAATGGTGCACGGCTTGTGAAGGCCGGCGCATGGAAATGGCTGGGCTGATCATCCTCCATGAGGGTTGAATGAAGAGCTGGCCCCTATCTCCCTCAGCTGCAACGGGGGGAGATAGGGCATGTCCGTCTATCGCGCTGGGTAACATTCCTCGGTGATGCAATAAGGGGGAGCAATTTCTCATTTCGGCAGACACGACCCAGCTCTCCTTTCATGCGCTGATTCCCCCAGGGGAAATCGCGACTCCAGGCTTCCTATGCAGCGAATCGCGGTGCTGTCCGATGTCCGACAATGTCGGATGCGGATCGTAGCTGGGCTAGATCCGTCACTTTGCCTCGATGGTTTCCCACTGGCCTTATATCTGCTTCGCCCAAATGCGGCGACATAACCTGTGCGGCATCTGTGAATGGATCGACTTCAATCGAGACCTCGGAGGTCCCGATGCGCGAAGGGAGCTTGCCGATATGACGGCCACCATAGCGAACCACGGTCCGGACGACGAGGGGACTTGGATCGGCGGGCCTGCGGCGCTGGGACACCACCGCCTGGCAATCATCGATATCCAGGGCGGCCGCCAGCCGAGGATGCTCCAGGGGGATGGCCGACCTGACTTGGTGCTCGTCTACACGGGTGAGACTTACAACTACCGCGAGCTGCGTCAACAGCTGGCCGGCCTAGTCCATCGCATGAACACGAGCAGTGACACCGAGGTGGTGCTGCACCGCCCCCGCGAGTAGGGCTCTTCGGCGGGTACACTTTTTTCACGAAATCCGTGAATGTTTCTCGCGACATCATCCCGCAATCGGTGGTGCAGCGGGTGAAGAGCCCGTATCCGGCTATCCAGAATGCCGCCTACGACAAAATACTACGTACGCGGTTCACTGTGATGCTGGACGACCTAGTTGTGGAGCTTCAACAGGTTGTCCTCGATCAGGGCGAGGCGACTGATAGGCGTTTTTGACTTTAGGCTGCCATGTGGACGATGCCAATTGTATCTGTGCAGCCAGACAGGCAGTTCGGCGGCACGATG
>NZ_RZRP01001200.1:0-1411 GCF_003997795.1 Mesorhizobium sp. M7A.F.Ca.US.005.03.2.1
CCGCGAACACTGCCGCGGTGACGACGTTCTCAACCGCGTCGGGCTCGGCGGCTGCGTCGACGACGATGCAGCGCTCCGGCTCGGCCTTGGCGATCGCCAGAAACGCCTCGCGGCGGGCCCGGTGGATCGCCAGCGTCTCCTTTTCGAAACGGTCGGCGACTGCCTCGGCGCCGCGCCGCAGCGTTGCGCGCCTCAGGCCTTCCGCTGGGTCGATGTCGAAGATCAGCGTCATGTCCGGCATCATGCCGTTGATGGCGACCTGTTCCAGCGCATCCATGAACGCCGGATCGATGCCGCCGGTGACGCCCTGATAGACGCGTGAGGAATCGAGGAAGCGGTCGCAAAGCACGATGGAGCCACGCTCGACCGCCGGCCGGATCACCTGCTCGACATGATCGGACCGCGCGGCGGCGAAAAGCAGCGCTTCCATCTTCGGCCCGAACGGTTCGGCTGCGCCCGACAGCAGCACATGCCTGACCGCTTCGGCGCCCGGCGAGCCGCCGGGTTCGCGGGTAAGCAGCACGTCGTATTTCTTGGCGCGCATCTTCCTGGCCAGCCGCTCGATCTGCGTCGACTTGCCTGCCCCCTCGCCGCCTTCGAAGGTGATGAAAAAACCGCGTGCCAACCGAGAGGCCTTCTTGTCCATGGCTGAATGGGATTGTAGCGCTCTAGATAGTCCGCGTTGGGCCAAACGTCCATGCCGTCGATTTTTTGCCCTTATGCATGCCGTTCCCCAAAATCATGGCTGGTTTTGAGCGACATGCGTTAGCGCCGCCAGCCGACCGCCAGTTCCTTGACGGCATCGAGCGCGCGCTGCGGCAGCGTGCCGACGCCGATCGATTCGGCTGCGAAAAGCGGCGTCTCCTGGCTCAGCGTATCGCCGATCCAGACGCGCAGCGCACCCACCGGCTGCCCCTCCTCCACCGGTGCTGCAACCGGGCCGTCATAGACGATCCTGGCCGTCAGCTTGTCGCGGTTGGTGATCGGCAGGAAGATGTCGATCGGTCCCTTTGCCTTCAGCGTCACCCCGGATTTGGCGCCGCCGAAAACCTGGGCTTCTCCAACCACCTCGTCCCTGGCGAAAATTTCAGTCTTCTCGAAAGAGCGGACACCCCAGTCGAGCAGCTTTCGCGCTTCCTCGGCGCGCTCCTTGTCCGAGGCCAGCCCGCTCATCGCCGCGATCACGCGGGTACCATTGTGGCTGAGCGAACCGACGATGCCGAAGCCGGCTGCCTCGCTCGCCCCGACCGCCAGGCCGTCGGCGCCGATGTCCATCGCCAGCAGCGGATTGCGGTTCCTCTGTGAGATCTTGTTCCAGGTGAAATCCTTTTGGGCATAATAGCGATAGAAATCCGGATAATCGCGCCACAGGTGCAGGGCGAGCTGCGCCAGCTCGCGCACGGTCGTCTGC
>NZ_RZRP01001201.1:0-1410 GCF_003997795.1 Mesorhizobium sp. M7A.F.Ca.US.005.03.2.1
CCGCCACGCCGCGAGGCAGCACCGCAAGCACCTTGAACAGCCCGCCCATGGCTTGCGGCCCGGCGAGGCGCTCGACGTCGCCGGCGATCCTTTCGCGCGCCGCCTGGCCGGCATCGGCGCCAAGGCGGCCGGCGCGCTCGAGGATGCCCATGCCGAGCAGGAAGTCGCCCTGTGTCGTGAGATGGGCTTCGAGGCCATGTGCACGCGCGATCGCGGCAAGGGCGGCGAAATCGACGTGGGAGGTGAGGTCGGCCTCACCGGGATTGGCCAGCACATCTTCGTGATCGTGGCTGCGCAAGGCCTGCAGCGTGTCGCCGACACCCGGCTGGAGATGGCCGTAGTCGAGAAACAGGCCGGCGCCGCCATGCCTGGATATGCGCTCGGCGATTGTTGCCATGAGCGCGGTGCGGGCAGGCGCCACTTCGGCGATCGCACCTTGCGGCGCGTCAGCGGCATCGGCGGGCAGCAGCATCGGGTCGACCGAGCCGGCGCCGGCGAAGAAGCAAAGATCGTTGGTCTCGTCGAGGCCGACCATGCGCTCGCGCCAGCCGGCGCCGGCGCGGATGAACTGGCAGATGGGCACCGCGTCGAACAGTTCGTTGCCGACGATGAACAGCGATTGTTGCGGCAAGGTCTCGATGGTTTCGTGCCAGCCAACCGCGAAGGGTGTGACGCCAAGCGTCTTTTTTTGCACCTCGGTCAGGCGCGGGCTTGTCTCGATCATGGCGAAGGTGGCGCCGTTGGCCAGGTCAGGATCGAGCCGCGACAGCGTGCGCAGCATGTCCTTCATCAGCGTGCCGCGGCCGGGTCCGATCTCGGCGATGGTGACCGGCAGTGGCCGGCCGCTCGCTGCCCAGACCTGGTACACCCAGACCGCGACCAGTTCGCCGAACATCTGGCTGATCTCCGGCGCGGTGATGAAGTCGCCGCCCGCACCAAAGGGCTCGCGCGTCGTGTAGTAGCCGTCCGCCGGGTCGAACAGGCAGAGCGCCATGTACTCGTTGACGGGAAGCGGCCCAAGGGCCTCGATCAGGTCGACGATGCGGGTCTTCAGCCGTGTCATGCCGGCTGCGGCTGTGCCACCGGCTTGGCGGTCAGCATCGCCCAGATGCCGGCCAGCACCATCGGGGTAGAAAGGATCATGCCCATGGTCAGCCAGTTGGTGCCGAGGAGATAGCCGAGCTGCTGGTCAGGCTCGCGGAAGAACTCGACGAAGATGCGCGACAGGCCGTAGCCGCAGATGAAGGCGCCGCCGACGAAGCGCGGCGTCTTCAGCCTGAGGCGCGAATGGGTGAGAATGCGCAGCACAAGGAACAGCACCACACCCTCGAGCAGCGCCTCGTAAAGCTGGCTCGGATGACGGGCAAACGGCCCGCCATCGGGAAACTCGAACGCCCAGGGCACGTCGGT
>NZ_RZRP01001202.1:0-1408 GCF_003997795.1 Mesorhizobium sp. M7A.F.Ca.US.005.03.2.1
GAGCTGGACGCTGCCGCCATAGATGATGGCATCGTTGGTTCGGCCCATAGCGGTCAGGAAATCCGGATGGGGGGCGGGGATCGGCGCCGTTCCGATGCCGTCGACAACGTTTTCCAGCGGGAATTTGAGATCGTTGATCTTGTGCAGGGCAACCTCGAGCGCGCGCGCCACGATCTGCACGCCGCCGGCAAGGCTTTGTGTCGGCGCGTAGAGGAAGGTGAGCTTTTCCGTCGCCAGTCCAGTTGCCTTGCTCACTTTCTCAACGGTCGCGCGGGGAGGCGGTTCGGCCGTCTCAAGGATAAGCACCGCGGACGATGCGATGTCATGATAGGAAAGTGTTTCGAACAGCGGTTCGACCCGGGCGAGGGCCCGCGCAGGCCCAGATCCCATCGCGAAATAGTCCTGGCCAGACAGGTTCCAGCCCGCATACTGGCTGCCCAGGCAGGCCAGCACCGGCTGCGAAGATCGCGCTTCGACGGTGAACGGCCATTGCTGTGACGCGCGATCCATGAATACCGAAACGCTGCCGAGACCGCCCATCGCAGCCTCAGCCATGCGCATCCCGGCCTCGACGCTGCCGACGGTCTTGGCGCCGGCATCGATCAGGCGCTCGCCCAATGCTCCCTTGGAAACGACGATACGCAGGCGTTCGGCGTCGCCGATCATGCCGTCAACGATGCGCTGTGCATTGTCGTTCAGGAATGCCGAACCGTCTTTCATGTCCGGTCTCCTTCCCATTGGAGTTGCAATTGGCTGGCTTGTCCCTTGATGAGCCGCTTGGTCGATTGGGCGCTCGGACCGCGCGCGAAGACCGTGCAGACAGGGTCGCCGGCAATCAGACGGGTGCCAGCCGACTGTTGGTCCGCTGTCCATTCAGGCCAGGCAATCGACGGAAAGTGAGTGATTGGCGTCGCGGCGTAGGTCACCATCGACGCCATCGAATCGACGAAGCGCGGCAAGCGGAAGACCTGACCCGTCGCGGCGCGCAGATGCGCTTCGATCAATGGCGCGTCAACATCGTCGAAAATGTCGAGGGTGGCGCCCGGCCTCGGATTGATCTCGATGAACGTGTAGCCATCCGGTCCGCGGATCAGATCGGCGCTGCACAATCCAAGCAGGCCGGCGCGCCGCGTCAGACTTGAGAGCCAGCCGCCGATGACCGCCGCCTGTCTGCGATCGAAGCGTCTCAACCGTACGGCGCCGCCGTAGCGATAGGGCGCTGTGGGGGCGGGAGACGTCCATTGGTGGCTGAAACCCACGAGGTGCGCGGTTTGACCATTGCCGACGAACAGGGCCGAGATGCTGCGACCGGCAACGAAGCGCTGGAAGTAGCGGCCGGCGGTCGGGCTTTCTCCGGCTGCTCGTCTGACGTGTCCGCCGCCGGCGCCGCCCGCGGTCTTGACCACCC
>NZ_RZRP01001203.1:0-1408 GCF_003997795.1 Mesorhizobium sp. M7A.F.Ca.US.005.03.2.1
CAGTTCGCGCCGCTCAGCGTGCTCACTATATCGGCCAGGCTGACATTGGCACCAAGAACGGTTGCCGCCGCGACAATGGCAGCGGCAAAAAGCTTGATGTCGGTTTTTAAGGTCTTGCACATGGAGGCCCCTCGCTGATGGTTCGAGGAGTAGGAGACGCCGGCGCCGGGAATATGACTCGACCGAGGTCTTTTTGTGCAGCAGCCTTCGTTCAAGTTCAGGCAAGAAGGTCGAACATCGCCAAGGCCATGCGCAAATGCAGGCTGTGCAAGCTCTTCACGCTTTATCAACCATGAATGAGGAAAATGCCTGCTATCCGGCCGGACCGTGCTTCCCGCCGACAGCGTAGGGTCTGGGTATATGCGTGAGTTGCCGCAAGGTCTGACGCCGCCGCGAAATGGCGACGCAATCGAAACCGATCATCATCTTTGCCGCCGCGCCATCCTGTCCGGGGCAGGGGCGCTTGCGCTGCTGAGCGCCGCCGGTTGCTCGACCTCGGGCGGCGGCCTGCCGGCGCTCGAGCTCGACGACGTCACCACGGGTTCCGTGCGGCCGATCCGGCCAAGCATCAGCGTCGACAAGAACGTCACCAGTCCCGGGGTCATGTATGCCGGGCTGACCGACGGCGGCTTCAACGTGCCGGAAGTGCCATATCTGAAGGTCAAGCCGGAATTCCGCCGCCAGATCGTCGTCGACACGACAGGCGAGGCGCCCGGCACCATCGTCGTCCATCTCAAGGAGCGCATGCTCTATCTCGTCCAGCCGGGTGGCGATGCCATTCGCTACGGCGTCGGCATCGGCAAGGACGGTTTCCGCTGGTCCGGCCGCGCCAACATCCAGTACGGCAGGGAATGGCCGACCTGGACGCCGCCGCCGGAGATGATCGCCCGCAAGCCTGAACTGGTGAAATGGCAGGCCGGACAGCCCGGCGGCCTCACCAATCCGCTCGGCGCGCGTGCCCTCTACATCTACCAGGACGGCAAGGACACCGGCTATCGCATCCACGGCTCGCCCGAATGGTGGAGCATCGGGCAAGCGATGTCGTCGGGCTGCGTGCGCCTGATCAACCAGGACATCATCGACCTCTACAGCCGCGTCTCCAAGAAAAATCCGGTCGTCGTCGTCTGACGCTTATGCGGCGTGTTGGCGCCGCTCGAAACTCCCGTTGCGCGATGCGGCAAGACAGGCCAAGGTGCCTTGAAAACCATCGCGCCGGGAGAAATCAAGCATGGCTGGAACGTTTGTCATCGCGCAGGGCGGCGGCCCAACCGCCGTCATCAACCAGACGGTTGTCGGGGCGACGCTGGAGATCCGCAAGCGGCATCCCGGTGCCAAGGTGCTGGGCTCGATCCATGGCGTGCGCGGCATCCGTGACGGCAATTATGTCGACCTTTCCGCCATTCCGGAA
>NZ_RZRP01001204.1:0-1406 GCF_003997795.1 Mesorhizobium sp. M7A.F.Ca.US.005.03.2.1
GGGAACTTTCTTTCTGGGGGCCGGCACAGGCGGCCACGCCCCTCCTCTATAGACGCGTTGGCACTCGATAGATAGGAATGCCAGAATTAATTCTCGTGTATGCCCCAAACAATCGAACGAAATAATTTCGAGCCTCGCAGAATTTATTTGCGTTGGCGGAAAACTTTCTGCCGCCTTGAATTTCACGGACATCGATTTGTTATTTAAAAGCCAAAAAGAAAAGGCGCCGAGACCTTGTTTGCAACGCAATTGAGGCGCATATGTAAAGCTCGTTGATTTGGTAGAGTTGGCTTTGTGTCAGAGTCCTGCGATTCACCACCAATTCTCGAAAACGAGTGCATGAGCCGATCCGGCGCACATTTCGTCCCGCTCGAACCCTGGAATGAAACCGACGCTGACCACGGATATACTGGCAGCGTCGGGCATCGCTCCGGCGGTTCGAGTGGGAATGATACGGAAAGGCGTCGTGCGTTTCCGCGGGAAGCCGCAACTGATGACCAGCCGCACCACATCTTCAATCGTTCGCTTCAGGGCGGCGTTTTCGCTGCCTGGCTTCGATACGCCGCAACCACCTGGAGCGTATCGCGTCGATCAAGACGAGGAAGCTCTCGAAGGGGCTTCGCTGATCGCATGGCGCCGCGTGGCCACCTTCATTCACCTGCCGGCGATCTCCGCCGTCGGAGCCACGCAGCAGATGGTGCCGATCGAACCGGCATCGCTTGAAGCCGCACTGGAGCAGGACCAGAGACAATGATGAAAACCACAACCCTGATGCAACGCAACCCACGCCCGATCCGCCGCGAAGCCGCAACGCATCTGTTTGCCGTCGGACAGGCTGTCCGGCTGAAGGGCGGCTTTGGCACGTTTCCACAGACCGCGGAAATCTACCGCATCAGGGCCACGCTCCCTGCGAGGGGAGATTCGCTGCAATACCGCATCCGCAGCGACGGCGAACGTCATGAACGGGTGGCGACCCAGGACAGTCTCGAACCGGTCGCCACGTCGCCCAGTGACATCATAACACTCTCTGAAAGGACGTTCGCACATGTCAAAGGGACAGAAACGCTCGAGCCGGGAAATCAGGAAGCCGAAGCTGGAAAAGGCACTGCCTAAGCCTGAAAGCGTGTTCGGTGCCCAGACCAGGCTTACCGCCAAGATCAGCGCCCCGCGCGGCAAAGGCAAGAACTGACACGGCGAGACGGGACGGCGATGAAGATCGTGATCGAATTCTATCGCACCCGCGAAGCGGACGATGCGCATGCCGTGCTCGGCCGCGAGACGGCGGAAGCCGCCGACCTCGAAGATGCGATCGAAATCGCCAGGCTTTTGGCTGGGACCCTGAACATGCCACAGCGGCCGGACGCCATGACGATCGCCGACACGAATGGCGCAACGCTCTATTCGGG
>NZ_RZRP01001205.1:0-1400 GCF_003997795.1 Mesorhizobium sp. M7A.F.Ca.US.005.03.2.1
CGCCAGCCGCTCCTCGGCGGCGCCGGCATCCTCACCCGGCTCGACCAGCCCCCTGGCGATCGTCGGCAGAGCGAGACTGGCGAAGACCAGCGAACAGATGATGACGCCGGCGGCCAGGAAAATGACCAGATCGCGTGCCGGGAACGGCGAGCCGTCCGGCATGGCGAGCGGCAGCGACAATATGCCGGCCAGCGTGATGGCGCCGCGCACGCCGGCCACCGAACCGGCGAGCCGCACGCGCAACCCGAACGGCTCCACCTTGCGCTTGCCCAGACGTGCGGCGATGCCGGCTGCGAGATCGCCTACCCATATCCACAGGAAGCGCAACGCGATCAGGCACAGCGTCAGCGCCACGACGGTCGCGATCGGCTGGATAATCGGGTGCAGGCTCATGAGTTCCGGCGGCACATGGCGGATGATGTCGGGAAGCTGCAGGCCGAGCACGATGAAGAGAGCACCGTTGAAAACGAAGGAAAGCGTCGTCCACAGCGACATCGTCTGCATGCGGGCCGAGACGCCGAGGAAGCGAAACACGCCGGAGCCGCCGGTGAGCAGGCCGGCGGTAACAGCCGCCAGAATACCGGACGCTCCGACATGCTCGGCGCCGAGATAGGCGATGAAGGGCAGCAGAACCATCACCAGCACCTGCGCTTCGGCCGGCACGCCGCCGATCCGGTTGAGCAATTGCAGCAGCTTGGCGGCAACGAACAGTGCCGCGACGCCGATCAGGATGCCAATCGCCACGGCATAGAGAAAACTGAGCGAAGCCGCGGCAAGGGAAAAGCTGCCGGTCAGCACTGCTGCGACGGCGAAGCGGAACATGACGAGGCCTGAAGCGTCGTTGAGCAGCGACTCGCCTTCGAGAATGTGCATCAGCCGCGCCGGGACGACATTCCTGTCGACGATCGAGGACACGGCCACCGCGTCGGTCGGCGACAGCACCGCGGCAAGCGCAAAAGCGACCACCAGAGGGATGCTCGGCACTAGCCAATGCAAGGCGTAGCCGAAGCCGACGATGGTGAAGAAGACCAGCCCTATGGCCAGATCCAGGATCGGTCCGCGCAGCGCCATCAGTTCACGCTTCGGTGCGCCATAGGCATCGCCGAACAGCAGCGGCGGAATGAACACCAGCAGGAACAGTTCCGGATTGATCTCGACATGGATGCCGCGCACCGGCCAGGCGAGCGCGGCACCGATCGCAATCTGCAGCACCGGCAACGGCACCCGCACCAGGCGAACCAGCGCGCCGGAAAGCGCCACGAAGACGAGCACGACCAGAATGAAGACAGCGACTTCCATGGTCCGGTTCCAGGCTTTCCCGCCGACCATGCGCAAAGCCGGCCGATCCGTCCAGCCGCCCTCCCGTGAAAAACGCCGCGGCACCCAATCAATGAAAAAGG
>NZ_RZRP01001206.1:0-1398 GCF_003997795.1 Mesorhizobium sp. M7A.F.Ca.US.005.03.2.1
GCCAGTTATTGGCTCAGCAACATCCGCTAGCGTTTACTCTCTTTCGACAATTCATCACGGGCAAAGGTGGGATCCATGGGCAAAGGCAGGGTCGAGGCATTCACCGATGGCGTCGTGGCTATCATCATCACCATCATGGTGCTTGAGTTGAAAGTGCCGCATGGCGAGGATTTCTCCGCCTTGGTGCCGTTGTGGCCGATCTTCTTCTGCTACGTGCTGTCCTTCATCAATGTCGGCATCTACTGGAACAATCTGCACAACATGTTCCACACCGTTCAGCGGGTCGACGGGCGCGTGCTGTGGGCGAACCTCAATCTGCTGTTCTGGCTGTCGCTGATGCCGGTGACCACAGCCTTCATGGGCGAGAACCACTTTGCGCCGGTGCCGGTAGCAGTCTATGGCACCGACCTCGCGCTATGCGCCATCGCCTACACCATACTCGCCGCCGCGCTGCATCGCCTGCACGGCAATGATACCGCCTTTGCCAAGGCGCTGGGTAATGACCGCAAGGGGAAGCTCTCGCTGGCTGTCTATATCGTGGCCGTCGTGCTGACCTTCGTCAGCCAGTGGATCGGCGTCGCGCTCTATGTGCTGGTCGCGATGATATGGCTCGTACCGGATAGGCGCTTTGCGCGGGTGATCGAAAAGTAGCTGTCTTCACACATTTTCAAGGCAGAGCGCTGCACGGCTTTCCCAGAGTTGCCCTACTTGCGCATCGCTTTCAGTTTTTCCGCCACCGATGCGGCGAGGTCGGCATAGAGCTCCTCCAGCCGTTCCGCGGCCTTGATGATCGAGAAATCATGGCCGAATTTTTCCAGCGCCATGCGCAGTTTCTCGACGAACTCGGCTTGTTTCTCCAGCGCGGAAAAGAGTGTCTTCACCTGCGCTTCGCTGATGTCGGGATTGGCCAGCATCTGCGGCACCTCGCGGCCCATCTGGTCGCCAATGGCGGTCTGCTCCTTCAGAATTGCAACCCAGTCCGTCAATCAGGAACCTCCGTTTGTCCCCAGGCCTAAATCTCTTTTGCGGGGACAAGGGGCAACATGCGCAGCCTCGGCCGGACTGGTCAACCCGACAAGACGAGCAGAGGCTTGCACCGGCCCGTTCCGGCGCTAAGTTCGGCGCCATCGAACAAGGAATCCATCGCCCATGATCACCGACGCCGAGATCCAGACCGCCCTGCCCGCGCTTGCTCCAGGCAATGCCGCCGTGATCACCGGCGCTGCCAGCGGCATCGGTCTGGCGGCCGCCAAGCGGCTTGCATTGCTAGGCATGAAGATCGTGCTGGCCGACATTGGCGGCGCGCGGCTTGACGACGCCTCGCGCGCCGTTTCCGCGATTGCCGGCGACGGTGCCGTGCTTGCCGTCGCCGCCGACGTTTCGAAGGCGGATGAGGTG
>NZ_RZRP01001207.1:0-1397 GCF_003997795.1 Mesorhizobium sp. M7A.F.Ca.US.005.03.2.1
GTATCCACTGGTGGTGCTGTTCCAGAACGTGCCGAAAGTCGCGCTCGCGCCGATCTTCATCCTCTGGTTCGGCTATGGGCTGGCGCCCAAAATCGGCCTGATCCTGGTCATCGCCTTCTTCCCGGTGACGCTGTCGATGCTGGCGGGCATGCAATCGGTCGACCGCTCGCTGCTGTCGCTGATGAATTCCGTCGGGGCCAGCCCGACGCAGATTCTGTTCAGGATCCGCGTTCCGCACTCGCTGCCGAACCTGATGGCCGGAACCAAGATCGCCGCCACGTTGAGCGTGATCGGCGCCATCGTCGGTGAGTTCGCCGGGGCGTCGGACGGTCTCGGCTACGTCATCCAGTTCGCGTCGACCCAGCTCGACACGGCGCTGGTCTTCGCAGCGCTGCTGCTCGTTTCCGTGCTTGGCATCGCCTTCTACTACGCCGCCGAAATCCTAGAACGCATCGTGGTGCCGTGGGCGCCGAAATTCAGCCAATCCTAGGCCCGCTCGATCAACCAATTCATAAAAGGGAACAAAAAATGCTGAGACGCTCACTTATCAAGGCCGCTACCTTCGCGGCGTTTGTTGCAGCACTCGGTTTTTCCAACGCGGCTCTGGCGGCGGACAAGGTCAACGTCCAGCTCGACTGGGTCGTGCGCGGCAATCACGCCATGTTCTTCGTCGGCAAGGAAAAAGGCTTCTTCGCCAAGAACGACATCGATGTGGCCGAGATCCGCAAGGGATCCGGCTCGCCGGACGCGATGCGGCTGGTGGGCAATGAGAACGCGGATTTCGGGTTCGGCGATCTTCCCACGCTTGCCGTCGCACGGTCGCAGAATGTCCCGGTCGTGGCGCTGGCAGCCGTCAATCAGCACTCGCCGCTGGGGATCATTTCGCTGGCCAAGACGCTGAAGCTCACCAAGCCGTCCGACCTCAAGGGACTGACCATCGGCATTCATCCGGCCGGTTCCACCTACATCTTCTTCAAAGGCTTCCTGGCCGCCAATGGCCTGACCGAAAAGGACATGACGCTGAACAGCGTCTCGCCTCCCTATGAAAGCTATTTGCTGCTTGGCCGGGTTCAGACGGTCGTCGGCTATATCGATGCGGAGGTTCCCGAACTGGAAGCGAAGGCCGGGGGCCCGGGCTCGCTCAGCATCATGATGGGGGCGGACTATGGGTGGAAAGCCTATGGCTCCGGCCTGTTCACCTCGCAGGCGATGATCAAGGACAAGCCGGACGTCGTGCGCCGCTTCGTCAAGGCATATAGGGAGGCCTTCGACTATGTCGTGGCTCATCCGGAAGAGGCCGCCGAGATCACGGCCAAGGCAGCGCCCGGCTATGCGGACAAGAAGGACGTACTGCTGGCGCAGATCAACGCCGACATCGCCTCGACGTTCACCAGCCC
>NZ_RZRP01001208.1:0-1395 GCF_003997795.1 Mesorhizobium sp. M7A.F.Ca.US.005.03.2.1
TCCGGACCGTTGCCCGCGACGCCGGCGTCACCTGCATCGCCACCATCGCCGCCGTTGCTGTCTACGTCACCATCACCGCCCCTGCCTCCGGTCGCACCATAAAGAGCCTGTGCATGCGCCGGCGCCGTCAGGATGACTGGCAGCAGCAACGACCCCGCGAGCGCCGTGGAGCACAAAAGTACAAGCGGGCGTATGAGCGAGCGACGATCGCGAATTGTCATGGAATTCCCCCCGTGTGCCGCAAGCAACGATTCCGCGGCCGGCCCGATCGCCGGGCGTCCCGCGAAAATCATCGCTTGCCGCTGCGTCGGGTCGCGTGCGTCCGCCACGCACATCGCCCCGACTGCTTCCTCACAATCCGCCCGGCGAAACCACCAAGACGATCGCGGCCGATGATAAAACGTCCTCTCCCGACAATTCCACCGATCAATTCTATTGAATTCTGACCAATTCTTGCACGGGCGGATCGCGCTTGCCTCCCCGCACAACTCCTGCGAGATTCAACATTTGGCGCATCGGGGGGTGCGGCAGGGGAACCCCGTGCGAATACTCGACCATGCTTGATCTGAAGACCGTTCTGGTTGTTACGTTTGCAACCGCAAGCCTGCAGGCCGTCACCTGGTTGTTTGTGTGGCTGGCGTGGCGCCGCCTCTATGAGTTGAAGTTTCTTGCGGCCGGCTTCGTCGCTATCGCGGCGGGGGTGCTGCTGATTCTCCTGCGTGGGGAGCAGCCGGCGGCCTGGGCCATCGTGCTCCACAACACGATCATCAAGCTAGGCCTGGTGTTGCTGGCCGAGGGTCTGGCGCGCTTTCTGGGACAGCCACGCTATACCTGGATCAGCATTTCACTGCTGATTTTCCAAATTGTCGCATGGAGTGCCGCCCTCGCGATGGATCCGGGCGACATTGCTATACGCATTCACGCATCGACCTTCTTTACGGTCGTGATGATGTCGGTGATGTGTCTTGGGCTGATGCGGGACCGGACGCAACCAACCCTCCTGCGCTGGATCACGATCGGTGTGCTTGCCGAGTATATCGCGGCTAGCGTTCTCCAGAGCATCATCGAATACCGGCTGCCGGTCGATTTTCAAGGCGCCTCGGTTCTGGCCGACCGCAACGCCTGGTATCTGCTGCAGGGCGCGCTGTTCCTGATCGCCTTTTTCGGCTGCCTGCTGTTCATGGTCAGTTCGCGGCTGTCCTCTGCGCTGCTGGAGAAAAATATCGCCCTGTCGCGGGAGGTACGGGAACGACGACGGCTGGAAAGCCGGTTGAACGCGAGCCTGGCGGCCGAACGTGTGCGTCGCGACGAGCAGGCGGACTTCATGCGCGGCGTCAGCCACGAGTTTCGCACCCCGCTCGCCATCAACCGCAACGCGGCCGACATGATCGGCCT
>NZ_RZRP01001209.1:0-1395 GCF_003997795.1 Mesorhizobium sp. M7A.F.Ca.US.005.03.2.1
TCTTGGTCCACAGCTCCGCCACGCTGACGGTGGCCGTTGCCTGGCGCGGCGGCTTTGCGGCAAGCAGCCAGGCGGCGAAGCCCAGTCCGCTGCCGAAGACCGCAAGGGTCAGCACGAAGCCGCAGACCAGTCCCAAAACCGCTTTCACGACACGCTCCTTCAGTCCCTGCTCATAGAATGCGGGGCCTCAAGGCTGGTTCCAGAAAAACGCTGGCGCGCGCGCCGGCGTTGCCGCCGGGCGCAGCCGCCAAGGGAGGCTCAAAACCCCGCCCAGACACAGTTCAGAAACAATATTCAACAGTTCGGAAAAACTGCCGAAAAGATCGGATGGCATAAGCATCCCACAACAACTGGAAAAATGGCCGTGCCGGGCAATGCCCGGCCTGGACGGGAAAGTATGGAAATGGATCACGGTGTCGATGTCGCCGAACTGGACGCGGAACGATCGGGGCTGGAAAGCGGCCCGGCAGGTGTCGCTGCGCTGGTAAGAACGGCTCCCGCGACAGCCAGGCGCGGGCAAATCCTGACGGGCGCCGACTTTGCCCGCCATGGCCTGCCCGGCGAGCGGCTCGACACGGTCTTCGAACAGCTCGCCGAAATGTTCGCAGCGCTGCCGGCGGTGATCTCCGATGGGCGTGTCTGGACCTATCGTGAACTGGACAGGCGGGCCAACCAGTTCGCCCGCCTGCTGGTCAAGCGCGGCGTGAAGCCGGGCGACCGCATCGGGCTCATCCTCGACCGCTCGGCGGAGACCTATGTCGCGCTGCTCGCCGTGATGAAGGCGGGCGCTGCCTTCGTGCCGCTGGCGACCGCCTTTCCCGAGGAGCGGATGGCGCTCATCATCGAAGACGCCGGCGTCAGCCTGATCGTCACCATCGCCGCCTATGCGTCGCGCGCCGGCCAACTGCCGGTTCCGCACCTGCTGATCGACAGCACTGCCACCGAAATCACCAAACAGTCCGACGCGCCGCTGAAGCCGCATGCGAAGGCCGCTTCAGCGGACGACACCTGCTACATCCTCTACACGTCGGGCACCACCGGCAAGCCCAAGGGCGTCGTCATCAAGCACCAGAGTTTCGTCAATTTCATCCGCGTCGCCGCCGCCTCCTACGGCTACCGGCCGGGCGACCGCGTCTACCAGGGCATGACGATCGCCTTCGACTTTTCCTCCGAAGAGATCTGGGTGCCGTTCGTCGCCGGCGCAACCGTGGTGCCGGCACCCGGCCAGATGCCGCTGGTGGGCGAGGAACTCGCCGATTTCCTGCGGCTCCATGACATCACCTGCATCGCCTGCAGCCCGACGCTGCTGTCGTCGATGACATCGGATGTGCCCAGCCTGCGCACGCTGCTGGTCGGCGGCGAGGCCTGTCCGCACAATCTGGTGGTGCGCTGGTC
>NZ_RZRP01000120.1:0-10955 GCF_003997795.1 Mesorhizobium sp. M7A.F.Ca.US.005.03.2.1
GAGCTGAGGAGCCGACGCTGATTTCGTCACGCTGGCAGGCCAGAGGGCGCGCGAAGGATCGCTGCGCTGGGAAATTGCGCGAACTACCCCCGCTTCAACGCCTTCCCCTGCTTGAAAAATTCCCTCCACGGATCGGCTTTCGCCAGCTGCTTCAGCGTCGTCTTGTCGCCGATCGGGAAAGCGTTCGGCGGCAAGCCGGCCTCGATCTCTGGCCAGGTCACCGGCATCGACACGGTGGCGCCCTTCTTGGCGCGCGAGGAATAGGGCGCGACCGTCGTCGAGCCCTTGCCGTTGCGCAGATAGTCGACGAAGATCTTTCCCGTGCGCGCTTTTTTCGACAGCGTCGCCGTGTAGCGATCGGGGGCACCCTGCTCCAACGCGCGGGCAAAGTCATGGGCGAAGCCCTTCACCGCGTCCCATTCGGCAGACGGCTTCAGCGGCACCAGCACGTGATAGCCCTTGCCGCCCGAGGTCTTGACGAAATTCGGCAGCGACAGCTCGTCGAGCTTGCCTCTGATATCGAGCGCCGCCTCGCGCACCGCCTTCACGTCGACGCCTTCATCCGGGTCGAGATCGAAGATGATCTGGTCGGGCTTTTCGATCTCATCGATCGTGCACCCCCAGATGTGGATCTCGACCACGCCATACTGGACCAGTGCGGCAACACCATCGAAATCCCGGATGAACAGGATCTCCTCGCCGTCGGTCGGGTCCTTCATGCGCGCGATCTTATCGCTCATGCCAGCCGAGGCATGTTTCTGGAAGAAACGCTGGCCGCCGACACCGTCCGGCGCCCGCACCAGGCTGAGCGGCCGGTTGACCACGAACTGTTCCATGCGCGGCCAAACCTGTGCGTAATGATCGAGCAGGCCCTGCTTGGATATGTTTTCGTCCGGCCACAGCAGCTTGTCGGGATGCGAGAGTTTGACCGTGGTCGTGATCGACCCGGCGGCTTTGCCGCCTGATGCCGGCTTGGCCGTGCTCTTGCCTGTCGATGGCTTGCCTGTCGCCGCTTTGGGCTTTTCCTGCACGACTTCCTCCGCCGGCTTGTCCTCGCGCAACCCCTGGAACGAGGCGTGGCGTATTATACGGTCCGAGGTCCAGCTGCGAAACTCCACTTCGCCGACAAGTTCAGGCTTGACCCAGACCAGGCCCTTGCCCTTCGGCACGGCGGTGGAGAAGGGCGATGATTTTGCCGTCAACGCATCGAGTTTTGCCTTCAGCTCATTGGCGCCCTTGCCCGAAAAACCAGTGCCGACGCGGCCGGCATAATGCAGCTTGCCGCCCTCGTGGAAGCCGACCAGGATCGAGCGCAGGCCGCGCCCGGTCTTGTCCGACGGCAGGTAGCCGCCAATGACGAACTCCTGCCGCGCCGTGCATTTCGACTTCACCCAGGTTGGGCCGCGGCCGCTGCGATACGGTGCATCGGCACGCTTGGAGACGACGCCTTCCAGGCCCATCCGGCAGGCATGCTCCAGCATGATCTTGCCGGGTTCGGCGAAATGGTCGCTGAAGCGGACCGCCGCATTGTCGGGCTGTTCGCCGAGCAGTTCCTGCAAGGCCTGCTTGCGCTCGACCAGCGGCTCGCGCCGCAAATCCCTTCCATCGAGGCGCATCAGGTCGAACACGTAATAGATGAAGCGATTGGTCCGCTTCGCCGACAGGTCTTGCTGCAGCAGCGCGAAGGACGAAACACCACTGTCGGCCAACACCACCACCTCGCCATCGAGGATGGCGTCGCTGCACTTCAGCCCGGCCAACTCCGCGACGATCTCGCCGCCGAATTTCTTCGTCCAGTCGAGGCCGGTGCGGGTCAGCAGCCGCACATCGGTGCCGGCGATCTGCGCCTGCATGCGATAGCCGTCGAACTTCACCTCATGCAGCCAGTCCTTGCCCGGCGGCGCATCGCGCTCGAGCGTGGCCAGCTGCGGCTCGATAAAGTCGAGGCGTTTGCCGGCTTTTGTCTTGACGGCGGCCGGCTTGTTGGAATGCCAGACTTTCGGCTTCTCGCCCTTCGCGGTCTTGCCCTCGCCGACCTCCTCGATGGTCAGGCCCGATTTCACCGATTCAGGCGCTTCCTTGAGGATGTCCTCGCCGGGACGCGCTGCGGCATCGTCCGACTTGATCAGCAGCCAGTTGTCGCGCTTTTCACCCGCACGCGGCTTCAGCCGCACCAGATGCCATGCCCCATGCAGCTTGTGTCCCCTGAGCTCGAAGCTGATATGGCCCTTTTTCATCGCCTTGGCCGGGTCGATCTCGGGAATCCAGGTGCCCTCGTCCCAAACGATAACCGAACCGCCGCCATATTCGCCCTTGGGAATGGTGCCTTCGAACGGCGCATAGTCGATCGGGTGATCCTCGACATGGACAGCCAGTCGCTTCTCATGCGGGTCGAGGCTCGGGCCGCGCGTCACCGCCCAGCTCCACAGCACGCCGTCATGCTCGAGCCGCAAGTCGTAATGCAACCGCGTCGCGGCATGCTTGTGGATGACGAAGATGCCGCCCGCGCCGCCCTGCTTGGTCCGGGCGACCTTGCCGGCCGGTTCGGCGGTTTTCTTGAAATCGCGCTTGGAATGATATTGTTCGAGGCTGGCCATTCGTTGGGGTTCCTCACGCCGATTTGCGTTTGGGCGCGCTGGCTTTCGACTTGGCGCGTTTGGCCGCTGGCCTGGCCTTCGCCGACGAAGATGTTTTCGATGACCCGGAGTCCGACAGGCTCTTCTTCAGCGCGTCGAACAGATTGACGACATTGGAAGGTTTGGGCGCGGCCTTAGCCTTCGGCGCCTTGTGGCCGGCCTTCTTGGCGCGGATCAGCTCCAGCAGCGCGTCCTCGTATTTGTCGTCGAATTTCGAGGGATCGAACTTCGTCTTCTTCTTGTCGATGATCAACTCGGCCAGATCGGTCATCTCCTGATCGGTCTTCACGGGCTCGATGTCGCCGAAGACGGTGTCCGGTTGCCGCACCGTGTTGTCGTAGCGCAGCGTCGTCAGCACCATGCCCTTGCCGAGCGGTTCGATCACCACCGGCCGTTCGCGTCGGTAGAGCACGATACGCGCCAGCCCGGCCATCTTCTTGCCCGCCATCGCATCGCGAATGACGGCGAACGCCTCTTCCGACACCTTGTCGGCCGGCGCCACATAGTAGGGCGTGTCGAGATAGATCTGCTGGATCGAAGCTTTGTCGACGAAGCCGTCGAGCGCCATCGTGTGCGAGGATTCGATCTGCACCGCCTCGATCTCGTCTTCCTCGATATGGATGAAATTGCCATCGTCGAGTTCATAACCCTTGATCTCGTCCTCCTCCTCCAACGGCTTGCCGGTTTCGGCATCGACATAGAGGCGCTTCACCGTGTTGCCGGTCTTGCGGTTGAGAATGCGAAACGAGACCCGCTCCGTATGGGTGACGACATTGGTCAGTTCGACGGCACAGGTGACCAGCGAAAGCTTCAGATAGCCTCTCCAGGCCGGACGCGGCGCCATGATATCTTCCCTTCAGAACCAGATGAAGGTGAGAACGGACAGATCGCGCTCCAGTTCCGCGCTCCCGCGCCGATCTGGATGCCAAGGGGCCGCCTGGTTGGTTCTGGCCGCCAGCACGGAAATTTCGCGGGCTCGGCAAAAGTTGAAACAGAACCGCGCGCAGGCGACATTCAAACGAAACATATGTGATGCAAAAGTCACATTGGCCGGAATGCCAACCAACTGCACGGAAAGACCCCGAATCAGCCGCATTCCAGCCACGAAGCAAGGCATTTTCGACCAGATATTAACATCACGTTCACCGACTATTCACGCCTCGACGCTATGATGACCGCAATTCGGAAGGGACATCCGAAAATCGGGACAGGGACAAGGTAATGAACTTCCTCGCGCACCTCATCGGCTATGCCGCCGCCATCCGCGAATTCGTCGCGCCGACCTACCGGCCCGAACGCTATTACATGCGCGGCCCCGGCCCGGCCTGCGCCCGTCGCGGCAACTCGCTGGGCGCGCACTGATCATGGCTTTCGAAAATCGCCACAACAGCCGGATCTGCAGGCCGGCCGCCTCTACCCGCGCCACCACCTATCGCGCCGAGCGTCCCGCTCTCGCCGACAGGCGCCGTGCGACATCGCCACGGCTTTGATACCATCGCTGGCCGGCTTAGTGTCATAGGACACGAGCAGCCGAGGCCAGCGTGACGGACCATCCTCAACCAGTTCGACCCCAGTCAACTCGTCCCTTCGAAACAGTTCTCGACTCACGCCATCCATTGATCGTTTTCGATGGCGTCTGCGTGCTCTGCTCCGGTTTCGTGCGCATGGTGGTCAGGCTCGACCGCCAAGGCCGTTTCCGCTTCGCCACCGCGCAGTCGCCCTTCGGTGAAGCGCTGTTCCGGAAGCATGGACTGCGCACCGACTCTTACGAAACCAATCTCGTCCTGATCGACGGCGTCGCCTTCACGCGGCTGGACAGTTTTGTCGCCGTCATGGCGGAACTCGGCTGGCCTTGGCGGGCGGCCAAAGCACTGTTGCTGTTGCCGCGCCCGCTGCGTGGTTGGCTCTACGATCGCATCGCCAGGAACCGCTACGCCCTGTTCGGCAGGAAGGACGCTTGCGACATTCCTTCTCCGGAGCTGCGCGAGCGGTTCCTTGGCTGAGGGTGGCTATGCGCTACCGCGGCTGGCTCGTGCCATCCGGCCGGCACGGCTCGAGCACGATCGGTCCGCCTGCCGTCCTCCCCAATTCCCGGCAGCCCTGAACCGTGCACAGTGTCCAGCCGTCGCTGGTTGCACCTGAAGCGGCGAGCACGACGCGCCGCTGCGGGCCGACATCAGGCGCATAGCTCCACCAACCCTCCTTCAGCACAGCGCCTTCCGGTGGCTCCATGCCGGCGCCCGAGCCCTCGATCCGGGCTTCGACCACCTGCAGGCCGGAGGACGTGACCTTCCAGTCTTCTTGCCAGCGCGTCCGTTCCACCGAATGCGTCCAGGACAGCGTGAAGGCGGCGACGGAGAGCGTTACCGTCTTGCCCGCGGCCAGGAGGCATAGGCTCATGTTCTGACTGAAGCCTGCCGCGCGCGAAAACAGTGCCAGCCGATCCAGGCCAGCGCCAGCACCCAGCCGGCCTCGTCGGTGAGCGGCACCGCGGCGACCAGCAGCACGCCGGCCGCGAAGGCGACGAGCCGCTCCCACCACGCCATGCGGGTGACCAGAAAACCGACGGCGGCGGCACCCCACAGCACGATGCCCATGCACGCCTTGGCGACGATGTAGCCGACCTCGACGGGATAGCCGAACTGGGCGGCGATCGGACCTGCGTCCTGCAGCATCAGCGCCGGCGTGTAGACCGCCATGAACGGCACGACGAAGCCGGCAATGGCCAGCTTGGTCGCCTGGATGCCGATTTTCAGGCCGCTTTCCCTGGCCATCGGTGCGGCGGCGAACGCCGCCAGCGCCACCGGGGGCGTCAAATCGGCCATGATGCCGAAATAGAACACGAACATGTGGCTGACCAGCAGCGGCACGCCAAGCTCGAGCAGCGCCGGCCCGGCCAGCGACGAGGTGATGATGTAGTTGGGAATGGTGGGAATGCCCATGCCCAGCACCAGGCAGGTGACCATGGTCAGCACCAGCGACAGGAACAAATTGTCCTCGCCGATCGAGATGATCCAGCCGATGAAGGTCGAAGCGATGCCGGTCAGCGTCAGCGTGCCGATGACGATGCCGACAATGGCGCAGGCAATGCCGACCGGCAGCGCGTTCTTGGCGCCTTCGGCGAGCGAGTCGACACAGATTTGCAACGTCTCGCGGCCGCCCTTGAACGTGAAGCAGGCGACGACCAGTGCGGCGATCACCAGGCCGAGGAGGTTGACGCCGAACTTCATGAACGAAGCGGCGGCAAGCCCGAGCGCGATCCAGAAGACGATGCGGAAGGCCAGCGGCCCGATCGCTGCCGCCAACGGCGTGCCGAGGATGAGCACGATGGTCAGCGCCAGGCCCATCGTGCCGGCGAAGATCGGCGTATAGCCGGCAAACAGCAGGTAGATGAGCGCGGCCAGCGGCAGCACCAGCGGCCAGTGTTGCCGCACCGCGTCCCACGGATTGGGCAGCTCGGCCTTGGCCATGCCGTGCAGGCCCGCCTTGCCGGCTTCCAGATGCACCTGCCAGAAGCAGGCGCCGAAATAGAGCAGCGCCGGGATGATCGCCGCCTTGACCACTTCGGCATAAGGCACGTTCAGCGTCTCGGCCATGATGAAGGCGACCGCACCCATTACCGGCGGCATGATCTGGCCGCCCATCGAGGAGGTCGCCTCGACGGCGCCGGCAAAAGCCGAGCGGAAGCCGAAGCGCTTCATCAGCGGGATGGTGAACTGGCCGCTGGCCACCACATTGGCGACGCCCGAGCCGGAAATGGTGCCCATCAGCGCCGAGGACAGGACGCAGACCTGCGCCGGGCCGCCGCGCCACGAGCCGACCAGGCCAAGCGCGAAATCGTTGAACAGCGCGATCATGCCGGCGCGTTCTAGAAAGGCGGCAAAGACGACGAAGATGAAGATGTAGGCGGCCGAGACATAGATCGGCGTGCCGTAGATGCCTTCGGTGCCGTAGGCGAAGGTGTCGACGAGCTGGGCGAAATCATAGCCGCGATGGATGAGCGGCGGCGGCAAATGGTTGCCGAAAAAGCAGTAGGCGAGAAAGATGAAAGCGATGACCGCCAGCGGCAGCCCCATCAGCCGCCGCGCTGCCTCGAAGACCAGCACCACCAGCACCGCGCCGAAGATGAGGTCCGGCGTGGTCAGGAAGCCGGAGCGGCGGATCAGATCGGTGTAGAACACCCAATTGTAGAGGCCGGTGCCGAAGCCGAGCGCCCCGAGCGTCCAGAACGCGGCTTTCGCCGGCATGCTCTTGGCGCGTAGATTGGCGATCAGGCCAAAGCCGAGCAGCAGCAGGAAGCCGACATGCATGGCCCGCACCACTTGGCTCGGAATGCTGCCATAGGCGGCGACATAGATCTGGAACACGGAAAAGGCGACGGCGATGAGAAAGGCGGCCTTGCCCGCAAGGCCGTCGCCGAAGCCCGGCGGCAGCCCTTCGACCTGTTCTTCGACGGCAGGCAGATGGAAGGTGGCGGATTTGCCGTCGGTTGACGTTCCAGACGTTGCTTCGGTCATCCGACGGACCCGCCCTACTTCAACAAGCCCTTCTCCTTGTAGTACCGCTCGGCACCGGGGTGCAGCGGCACCGGCATGCCGTCGAGCGCCTTGGCCGGGTCGATCGCCTTGGCGGCGGCATGTGCCGCAGCCAGTTGGTCGAGATGGTCGAACATCAGCTTGGTCATCTGGTAGGCGGTCTCGTCGGAGACATCGGCGCGGGTGATGAGGAAATTGCCGACGGCGGCGGTGGCGACATCCTCGCTCTGGCCTTCATAAGTGCCCTTGGGAATGACCACCGACAGATAGGGCGCGCCGATCTTGGCGACGTCCTCGGCCGGCACCGCCACGACATTGATCGGCACGGAGGTGGCGAGGTCGCGGATCGAGGCGACGCCGAGCCCGGCCGATTGCAGCGTGGCGTCGAGCTGCCGGTTCTTGATCAGCTCGACCGATTCGGCGAAGGGCAGATACTCGACCCGGCCGAGATCCTCATACTTCAACCCGGCGGCGGCGAAGATGGCGCGGGCATTGAGCTCGGTGCCGGAGGCCGGCGCGCCGACCGACAGGCTCTTGCCCTTGAGGTCGGCCAGCGTCTTGATGCCGGACTCCCGGCTGGCGACGATCTGGATGTAGTTGGGATAGATGGCTGCGATGCCGCGCAACTTATCGAGCTTGCCGGGGAAACCGGCCTCGGCATTGCCTTCGGCGGCCAGCTTGACGGAATCGCCCAGCGCAAACGCGATCTCGCCCTTGCCCTGCTGCAACAGATTGAGGTTTTCGACCGAAGCCTTTGTTGCCTGCACCTGGGTGCGGGCGCCTTCGATGCCCTTGCCGTAGATTTCCGACAGTGCCACGCCGAGCGGATAATAGACGCCAGATGTGCCGCCGGTGAGCACATTGATGAATTCCTGCGCCTTGGCGGAAACAGCGCCTAGGCCAAGCGACAGCGCCACGGCGCCGGCCGCAACAAGTTTCGTCCTGAAATGGAACATCTGATTTCCTCCCTGAAATAGCAGCCGCATCACCTCCCTGACGCGAACAGAAGCGAGTTTAGACAGCGAGATGGAAATGCCAACCCGCAATCCCATGCGTTAGACGAATGGTTGAGTGCGGATGCACAGATGGCCGCTTGCGTGAAATGTCTTCGGAGCCGAAAGATTTTTCCAATGCCTGTCGAAATCGGCCAGGGCCGCGCGACATACGTCCGGCTCGCAAACGAAGCAGCCTTCGAAACAACGGGAGAAGACCATGCGATACATGCTTTTGATCTACGTCAATGAAGCCGCGATGGCGGCCGCGCCGACCGATAAGACCTACGAGATCAGCGCTGCCTATGGCGCGTATACCGATGCGTTGAAGAAATCCGGCGCCTGGCTGGCCGGCGACCGGCTGAAGCCGACCCAGGCCGCCACTTCGGTGCGGATGGTCAATGGCAAGACCAACGTGCTCGATGGCCCCTATGCCGACACCAAGGAGCAGCTTGCGGGCTTCTACATGATCGAGGCCGAGGATGCCGATGCCGCTATCGCCTGGGCGGCGCGCTGCCCCGCGGCCAGCGCCGGCACGGTCGAGCTGCGGCCGATCTGGGAACAGACCATGTGATGGAAAGTGGCCTGGAGATCGCGCGGGCGGCAGCGGAAACCGCCGCCCGGCAAAGCTACGGCAAGCTTGTCGCCTGGCTCGCGGCCCGCACGCGCGACGTGGCCGCAGCCGAGGACGCGCTGGCCGATGCCTTTGCCGCCGCCCTCGAACGCTGGCCAAGAACCGGCGTACCCAAGAAACCGGAAGCCTGGCTGCTGGCGGTGGCAAGGCGGCGCCGCGTCGATGCGGTGCGGCGCCGGCTGACCAGCGAGGCCGGCCGCGAGCATCTCAAGCTGATTGCCGAGGAAGCGGAGGCGCGCATGACCGACGAAGACCTGCCCGACGAGCGGCTGCGGCTGATGTTCGCCTGCGCCCATCCGGCGATCGAATCGAGCGTGCGTTCGCCGCTCATCCTGCAGACGGTGCTGGGGTTCGACGCCGCGACGATCGCTTCCGCCTTCCTGGTCTCGCCGGCAACGATGGGCCAGCGCCTGGTGCGAGCCAAGTCCCGCATCCGTGAAACCGGTATTCCGTTCCGCGTGCCGGAGCAGGCCGAACTCGGCGAACGGCTGGATGCGGTGCTGGAAGCGATCTACGCCGCCTTCGCCGAAGGCTGGTCCGACCCGGCGGGCACCGAGACGCGAGGGCGCAATCTGGCGACCGAAGGCATTTGGCTCGGCCGGCTGGTGGCTTCGCTGTTGCCGGAGGAGCCGGAGGCGCTGGGCCTCCTGTCGCTGATGCTGTTTGCTGAGTCGCGCCGCGCCGCACGGCGCAGCGCCGCCGGCGACTTCGTGCCGCTGGCGGAACAGGATTGCCTTCTATGGGACCGCGCCCTGATCGATGAGGCGGAGGCGCTGCTTTCCAACGCCGCGGCCAAGGGCATCATCGGCCGCTACCAGCTTGAGGCGGCCGTGCAGTCCGCGCATGCGGCACGACGGCTGACCGGCCGCACCGACTGGGCGGCGATCCGCGAGCTCTACGATGCGTTGCTTTCGATCGCAGGATCGCCGGTGGTGGCGATAAACCGCGCGGTGGCGATCGCCGAGGCCGAGGGCGCAGTGGCGGGATTGGCGGCCCTCTACGTGCTGGGCGACGACAAACGGCTTGATGACTATCAGCCCTATTGGGCCGCACGCGCCGGTCTCCTGGCCAGGCTTGGTCAGGTACCGCAAGCCTGCGAAGCCTATGACCGGGCGATCGGCCTCGAGCGCGACCCGGCGGTGCGCCGCTTCCTGCAGGAAAAGCGGGCAGTGCTCAGAAATTGAGCTTCAGCCCGGCCACATCTCGTGCGAGGTGTTGAGCGTCTTCATCAGCGGATGGTCGCGCAGCCGCGCCCACAGGCGTTCAATGTTCGGCCATGCCGTCCACGCGCTGTCGATGTCGGGATGCCAGGCCACCAGCATGACCAGATAGATGTCGGCCAGCGACATCCGGTCGCCGACCAGCCAGTCACGGCCTTCGAGCGCGGCATCCAGAACGGCAAAGCCACGGTCCATCTCGGCCACGGCTGCCTGCTTGACCGCCTTGGTGCCTTCGGGATCGGCAGTGTAGCGGTATGCGTAGTAGAAACGCAGCACCGCCGGATAGAGCACCGACGACATGAAGGCCATCCAGCGCAGGAAATCGGCGCGGGCAGGCGCGTCTGCTGCCGGCGCCAAATTGGCATCGGGATGACGCTCGGCAAGCAGGATGCAGATCGCCGCCGATTCCGTCATCGAGCTTCCGTCCGGCAAGGTCAGCACCGGCACCTGGTTCAACGGACTGATGTCGAGGAAGGCGGGGTCGGGCCGGTCGGTCTTCGGCACGTCGATCTGCTCGAACTGTGCATTCGCCAACGCCAGCGCTGCCTCGACGACGAAGCCGCCGCTGCCAGGACGGGTATAAAGCTTGTACATGAAATTCTCCCCCGGCCGCGCAAAGCAGGCCGGGGCGATATGAACCGGAAGCGGTGCCGCGCTCAAGCCGCCGATGGCGGCCACGCGCGTGTTTTCAGCGGGCCAGCTTGGACGCGAAGGAGCGTCGGACTACGATCCCAGCCCCTCGAACAGGATTGTCGACAGATAGCGCTCGGCGAAGGACGGGATGACCACCACAAGATTTTTGCCCTTGTTCTCCGGCCGCGAGCCGACGACGATGGCCGCCTGCAGGGCGGCGCACGAAGAGATGCCGACCGGCACGCCTTCGAGGCGGGCGACGAGGCGGGCATTGGCCACCGAATGCTCGTTCGACACCTTGGCGA
>NZ_RZRP01001210.1:0-1395 GCF_003997795.1 Mesorhizobium sp. M7A.F.Ca.US.005.03.2.1
CCTGGAACACCGTCGTCGTCGGGCGCTTGGCCGGCGGCACCGACGTGCAATCCTCGCCACGGATGAACACCTTGCCTTCGCTGGGCGTGACGAAGCCGCCCAGAATGGACAAGAGCGTCGTCTTGCCGGAGCCGGACGGCCCGAGCAGGATCGTGTAGCTGCCGGGCTCGATCTGCAGCGAGACATCCTTCAGCACGGTGTGCTGGCCGAAGCGATGCGAGACACTGCTGATGTCGACGAGGGGCGCGCTCATGCGGGCTTTCTCCGAAGCAATGTCAGTTCAAAAAACACCACCAGCACGATGGAGACGGCGAAGACCAGCGAGCCGACGGCATTGGTCTTGGGATTGAGGCCGGAACGCAGCAGGTTCCAGATCTCGACCGGCAGCGTGGTGTCGAAGCGGGTGAGCAGGAAGGAGATCACGAATTCGTCCCAGGAGAAGGTCATCGACAGGAAGAAGCCGGCGAAGATGGCCGGCGCCATGACCGGCACGGTGATCAACAGCAGCACCTTCCATTCCGGCGCGCCGAGGTCGCGCGCGGCGCGCTCGATGTTGATCTCGTGGTCGCCCATCTGGCTGTAGATGATGGCAAAGCACAGCGGCAGATTGATCACGACATGGGCGATGCCGGCGGCAAGCAAGGATTTCGGTACGCCGGCCCAGTTGAACAGCACCAGCAGCCCCATGCCGATGATGAGATAGCTGACCGTCAGCGGCAGGGTGATCAGCCCGCGCAGCAGGCCGGAGCCGGGCAGGACGAAGCGGGCAAAGCCCCAGGCGGAAAGGAAGCCGAGCGTCACGGCGGCGAGCGAGGAGATGGACGCCACCAGCAGCGAATTGACCAACGCCGAAGTCAGCCGTGGGTCCGAGAGCACTGCGTCGTACCAGCGCAGCGACGGGCCGGTGAAGGGCGGGATCGGGAACGACGTCGCCTGCAGCGAAAACAGCACCAGCACGATCACGGGCAGGAAGATGAAGCCGTAGACGGCAAGCGCGTAGAGCCAGGAGGCGATGCGGACAATCCTGCGCATCTCAGGCCCGCTCGATCTTCAGCCAGCGGGCGCAGGCGAGATAGGCGATGGTGACCACCGCCATCAGGATGATCGACAGCGCCGAGGCCAGCGGAAAGTCGCCGCGCCGGCCGATCTGCATCATCACCAGCTGCGGCATCAGCAGCTCGTTGTTGCCGCCCAGGATCTGCGGCGTGATGTAGTCGCCGATGCACAGCACGAAAGTGAGGAAGGCGCCGACCATGATGCCGGGCAAGGTCAGCGGCAGCACGACATGCAGGAAGGTTCGCACCGGCCCGGCGCCGAGATCGGCGGCCGCCTTGCGGTAGCTCGGGCTGAGCTGTTTGAGATTGGCGAAGATCGTCAGCGTCAACAACATGACGA
>NZ_RZRP01001211.1:0-1390 GCF_003997795.1 Mesorhizobium sp. M7A.F.Ca.US.005.03.2.1
TGGCGATACGAATCCGCTCGCCTTCTTGTTCGCTGCGGATCCTGGCGTTCTGAATACTGATTGTGGAACTAGATCTCTCGGCCTCAATCTCGGCCAGTTGGGCTGCTTTGCGGATTTCGATCGCTTGCGTTTGTTCGATGCGGGCGTATTCGAGGTCACGCTCGATCTCCAGAGACCGCTGCTCGGTTTCGAAATCCTTGAGCTTTATGCTGATCCGCGACTCGTTTTCGATGCGGTTGCGAAGCTGGCGGCGCTCTTCGATCTGCTCGGTCAGCTGCGTCAGGCCTTCGGCATCGAACGCATTGGAGGGATCAAACACGGAGATGTCGGTCTGGTTGAGGCTCGTCAGAGAGGCGTTTTCAAGCTCGAGGCCATTCGACCCCAGGGTCGTCGCCGCCAGGGCGGCCACCTCACTCATGTAGCGGCCGCGGCTGGTGTGGATTTCGTCCATGGTCATCGTGGAGGCGATGGCCGACATTGCATCGACGAACCGGCCCTGAACGATCTCCTTCAGCGCGGCAGGATTCTGGGTGCGGTCACCGAGGGTGCGGGCGGCAGTCGACACCCCGGCTTCCGTCGGCACCACACGCACGAAGAACTCGGCGATGATGTCGATGCGCATCTTATTCCTGGTGATCAGGGATTGCTCGCCGAGCCTCCGGATCTCCACCGGGATGGCGTTCATGTTGACACGCGTGATGTCGTGGACAATCGGGATGATCAGCGCACCGCCGCCCATGACCACCCGCTCGCCGCCGAGGCCGGTGCGGACGAAGGACTGGTCTTTGGATGAGTGTCTGTAGAGCCAGTGCAGCAGGTAGACACCGATCGCGATGATGATCGTTATGAGAATAACGATTGCGATCACATCTGAGCCATTCATGGGAAGATCCTCCACTTAACCGCGAGCGCCAAGCACGTTGGCGCGAAGATTGACAGCCTTCAGAAACGCTCCTCGCCGGCGACGGCGAGGACGATCATTGAGACGGCGATGAGATTGATAAGGTCGGCAATGGTGTAGAGCACGATGATGGGCGCCACGTGCCCCGTTCCGATAACGACGTCCACGAAATGCAGGATCGGGTAAATTGCCCAGCCGATCGTCATGATCAGCCTGATCCAGAAATAGCCGAGGCGGATAGGACGCGTCGACTTGCTGATGGCGTCCGCCATGGCGCCGAAATACAACTCGCCAAGGATATAAAGCCAGAAGGCGATCGACAGCAGCACGCCAAGGGTCGGATTGAAGATCCGTGCGTCACCGAGATAGCGGGCCAGCACCATCAGGATTGCCGCGGCCAGGGTCCGCCAGAACACGCCCACGGGCACCTTTCCTGCGATGCTCGCAAGGAAGAACACCGATGCGACCTCCATCGGCTGGACCACGAAC
>NZ_RZRP01001212.1:0-1384 GCF_003997795.1 Mesorhizobium sp. M7A.F.Ca.US.005.03.2.1
GCAGTCCAGCGATCATGAAGCTCTGGCCGTTCTTCAGGTCGACCGACGTCCTGGCACGGCGCACGATGAAGCCAGGAACCGAGATCGTCCCGATATTGTAGGAGGCCGACGCGTCGATCGAGGAGACTTCCGGCGCGATATCAAGGCTGACCAGCCCGTCTTTCAGAACCGTAGGCGTGAAATCCAGGCTGACGCCGTATTTCTTGTAGCTGACCGAGATCTTGCCGTTGTCCTCCGAGACCGGGATCGGGAACTCGCCGCCGGCGAGGAAGCTAGCCGTCTGGCCGGACCGGGCGATCAGGTTCGGCTCGGCCAGTCGCCGCGCTAAGCCGCGCTCTTCCAGCGCCTTGATGGCGATATCGATCGATACGCCGTTCGATAGGAGACGACCGATGATCTCGCCAGTACCGGCCGCCGGCACTGTGCCCGGATCGATCGAGACGTCGCGGCCGCCAAGGCCATAGGCGAAATTGGCGGCGTATTTGGCACCCAGATCCTGGCCCGCCTGGCGGTTGATCTCGACAAAGCGGACGTTGAGCTGGACCTGCTGCGAAGATGAGATGTTGACCGAGTTGATCACCTCCTCGGCACCGGAAAAGCGCGTCGCGATCTTGTTTGCCTTTTCGGCGGCGACGGCATCGTCGGCCTCGCCCGACAGCACGACACGGCCATTGGCCGATCCGACCTTGATCCTGGCATCCGGCACGCTGGCGCGAATGGTGCTGGCCAGTTGGTCGGTGTCGAGCGTCACCTCGATGTCGACGGTGCCGACAAGCTGCTTTTTCTCATCGAACAGCGCAATCCCGGTGGTGCCGAGATTGTTGCCGAGCACATAGAAGGATTTGTCGGTCAGCGGATTGACGTTGGCGATCTCCGGATCGCCGATGACGATCTGGTAGAAGGCAGCACTGGTGATGATCGTCTTCGGCTTGCCCTTGGCAACCTTGATTGACGCATTCTTGGTCGACGACACGTAGACGACGTCGTTGTCAGCTCTCGCCGCCGAGGCGCCCAAGGCCAGCATCGCCGCAGCGGCCAGCGAAGACGCGACAGCCACGGCGCGCAAAACGCGCAACCGCGTCATGACCCGATATATGAACAGCCCGAACATTGTCCCGTCCCTCACCCAGTCCCCACTGGTTTATTTCTGGTCCCGCGAAGGAACCTGGTATTCCTCGGCCTTCGTGCCGCGCGTTACGATGACCGTCTTGAACTTCGGTTTCTCCGGCTCCTTGGTGACGGCGTCGAACACCGAGCCGGCCGCGGCCTGCACATTCGAGGCGACCGATCCGCCGAAGGAGGAGATGGTGGTGACGCCGTTCTTGCCGTCAGCGCCTTCGCTGGCGGACCGAAGCGACAGCGAGAGCGTGCCGACGGTGCGGGC
>NZ_RZRP01001213.1:0-1384 GCF_003997795.1 Mesorhizobium sp. M7A.F.Ca.US.005.03.2.1
AGCCGCGACAGGACAGTCTCCAATGTCGGCTCATCCTCGCCGCGCAGCTCGTGCATCAGTGCCCAGCGAACGCCGGAGACGATCGCGACTTCGGTGGCGCCGGCCTGCCGGTGGCGAAAGCTGTCCGCGCCAGGTTTGTCGATGTCGAAGTCATGGTGGGCATGTTTCACCGTCGACACCTTCCAGCCGCGCCGGACCAATTCGCTGACCAACCTCTCGGTCAAAGTCGTCTTGCCGGAATTCTTCCAGCCGGTGATGCCGAAGACGCGTCTGTTCATGGCTTGATGCTCTGCAACAGACGCTCGGCAGACACAAGATCGTCCGGTTCGTTGATGTTGAAGAAAGGGTCGATCCCCGCCGATGGCGGAACCGGGAACTCCACCTCGACAAAACCCTGCCGGTCGATGAAAGCCGAAACCCGCCTGATATCCTGATCGACCAGAAAGTGCCGCAAGGCATCGCGGCAGCCGATCGGCCACAGCGCGAAGGTCGGATGCCGCTTGCCGGCCGAGCGGGCAACGGCAATAGAACCGGGGCTTTGATCGGCGGCCCCTGCCAGACGCTCGACAAGGTCCAACGGCAGGAAAGGCGTGTCACCGGCAGCGCTGACGATCGCCTTGCAAGACCTGTTGGCCGCGGCCCATTCGAGGCCGGTCAGGATTCCGGCGAGCGGACCGGCAAAGCCGGGCACGCTGTCGGCAAGCACCGGCAGTCCAAAGCGCAGGAGTCGTGCAGGGTCGCCATTGGCGCTGAGCGCCATCGATTCTATTTGCGGGGCGAAGCGCGACACGACCTGGTCAAGCAGGCAGCCATCGCCAAGCGGCAACAGGCTCTTGTCGCCGCCGCCCATCCGCCTCGACTGGCCACCGGCCAGAACAATCCCCGCAATGTCTCGCTTCATGCCACGAAGCCTGTATGCCAGCCGTCGGAAATCACAAGAACCTTCAATGATCTGGCTAGATTCCGTCCGGAACCATGCTTGGCCCCGTGCTTTCGGCGACGATCTTGCGCCGGCCGACGACCCGCTCGCGGTAGAGCGCATAGAGGCCGGAGCCGATGATGATGGTGGCGCCGACGATCATCGGCAGATCGGGAATGTCCGCGAAGATGAACAGGCCAAGCAGGATCGACCAGATCAGGGCCGTGTAGCGGAACGGCGCGATGAAGGAGATGTCGCCCGCCCGCATCGCCATGATGATGAACTGGTAGCCGATAATCACCAGCACAGCAGCCAGGGCCAGCAGGGCCGTGCTGTTGCCCGTCATCGGCGTCCAGCCGCCCATTGCCGGCAACAGCGCCGCGCCGACGATGGTCATGGCAAGCGCGGTTGCCGTCGACACCAGCAATGTCGGAATGGCCTTGGGAATCCGCTTGGTGGCGAGAT
>NZ_RZRP01001214.1:0-1377 GCF_003997795.1 Mesorhizobium sp. M7A.F.Ca.US.005.03.2.1
TACCTGGTGCGTCGGCCGGCGTTTGCGGACGCGCCTGTTCGGCATTCTCATAGTCATCCCGCTGGTCATGGCCGCGCTAGCAGTTGCGCTCGTCGCCCTCGGCGCCTCGCCAGTTCCCACAGCGCTGCTGCTCGTTGCCTGGGGTTTCTTCGGCACGGCCGCGCCCGTTGGTTGGGGCACGTGGCTCAGCCGCACGTTGCCGGACGACGCGGAGGCTGGCGGCGGGCTGCAGGTCGCCGTCATCCAGCTCGCCATCACCGGGGGCGCCGCCATCGGCGGCACGCTCTTCGATACGGTCGGCTGGTGGGGAGCGTTCACTTTTGGCTCGGTGTTGCTCTGCGGATCGGCGCTCGCCGCCTTCGCCGCATCGCATATGGCCCGGAGATCCTCGCAGTGATCATCGAGCATGCGACGCTCAGCCGCCGGACATTGCTCGGCGCCGCGCTCGCGGTGACGGCCTTGCCGCGCGCAGCCGCCAGCCGAGAGAGCAAGGCCCCAGTCAGCCAGGAGCCCTGCGACATGAAGATAGGGATGACTTTTAACGGCCGCACCATGACCGCCACGCTCTACGACAATCCGTCGGAGCGCGACTTCTTCTCCATGCTGCCGCTGGACCTCAAGATCGAGGACTACGCGCATAACGAGAAGATTGCCTATCTGCCGCGCAAGCTAACGGAGGAGGGAAGCGGTCGTTCGCCAACGAGCAGCCCTATGACCTCTGCTATTTCATGCCCTGGGGCAACCTGGCGATGTTCTACGATGACTACCGCCACCCCGGGCTGATCAGGCTCGGCCGTTTCGACGAGGGCGAGCAGGCCCTGCATGTGCGCGGCGAGTTCTCGCTCCGCATCGAACGCATCTGAGGACACAAGGGAGATCAATGATGGACATTCTTCGCGCGGGCAGCAGGGCTTCCGGCAAGGGACCGGCTGACTGGTTCACCGGCACGGTGCGGATCGATCCGCTCTTCAACCCTTTCGACGCCGCGCGAGTCCAAGGCGCTCAGGTGACCTTCGAGCCCGGCGCGCGCACGGCTTGGCATACTCATCCGCTTGGCCAGACGCTGATCGTCGCCTCCGGCCGAGGCCGCGTGCAGCGCGAGGGAGGCCCGGTCGAGGAGATTAGGCCCGGTGACGTCGTCTGGTTCGCGCCGGGAGAGAAGCACTGGCATGGGGCGTCGCCCAAGACAGCGATGAGCCATATCGCGCTCCAGGAGGTTAAGGACGGTAAGGTCGTCGACTGGATGGAGCATTTGACGGACGCACAATACGGTGCCTGAGAAATCAAACCATCAACTTTGGAGAACTGCCATGATCAAGGACAAGGTCGTAATCATCACCGGAGCTTCATCGGGCATCGGTGAGGCAACCGCGAAGC
>NZ_RZRP01001215.1:0-1376 GCF_003997795.1 Mesorhizobium sp. M7A.F.Ca.US.005.03.2.1
GTCTCTTCCCTGATGGAGATCGAGACCCCTTCGTCTCCCTCCACCGGGAGGTAAACCGGCTGTTCGATGACGCCTTCCGCAGCTTCGGCGCCAGACTGCCGGCCTTCAGTCCCTCTTTTGCCGCCACTTGGCCCAGCGTCGAAATTTCCGACACGGACAAGGAAGTCCGCGTCACGGCGGAAATACCCGGCCTGGACGAGAGCGACATAGAAGTCCTGCTGGACAACGGGGCGCTCAAGCTTAAAGGCGAGAAGCGTTCCGAGACCGAGGACAAAGACCGGCAGTTCTCCGAGCGCTTCTACGGTCGCTTCGAGCGCCTCATTCCGCTCGGCTACGAGGTCGAGGAAGACAAGGTCAACGCCGCCTTCAAGAACGGGGTGCTGACCGTGACCTTGCCCAAGACCGAGCGGGCGCAGGCGAAGGCCAAGCGGATCGCAATCAACGGCAAGAACTGACGCACGGCAGTATGAGCAGCGGCCGTAACGGCCGCTGCTCGTACCACCCTTCATGATAGGAGGGACAGACAATGGAGACAGTTCAAAGCAGCGACATCAGAAGCCCAACCAGGACCTCCGGCCGGCCGGACAATGACAATCGGCCTCGTGTCGACGAGCCGGCTTTGTCAATGGGGCGGTCAGTGTTTCCGGACGGCGTGACGGCACGGATCTACCAGCCATGCCGCTCGGCCACGACCTCGGCAAAGCCCCGTAAGGACTGGCGATTGATCTTCGAACCTCGCACAGCCCCGTTCATCGAGCCGCTGATGGGCTATACGGGCGGCCGGGACACCCTGACCCAGGTTCGACCGGATTTTCCGACGCTGGAGGCGGCGATCCGTTATGCGGAGCGCCAAGGCCTCAGCTACGTGGTGCAGGTTCCATCTTCTGGCTCTCAGGCCAAGGTCAGCAACAGGCAAGCATCGGAGGAGAGGCACGCCTTTTCCGACGTGGTTTGGCAACGGCTACTATTGGCATGGCTTCAGGCAAGCCACAACTATGGCGCTGGTGCAGAGGCAGCGCACATACAGACGGCGCTTTCCGAGCCCGAGACATTCTACGCCTCTCCGATGCAGGTGGTGGATGACCCGGTACTCGCACCCGAAGAGAAATGTGCCGTGCTCAAGAACTGGGCCTGGAACGAGTACCTGATCGACCTGGCCACCGCTGAAGGCATGCCGGAAAATGCACGTCCGACGCGATTGGACGAGGTTGAGCTCGCTCTGCTGGCCTTGGAAGGCAGTACCCAGAGATTCCAGACTCGGCTCAGCCCGGTACGATCCCGGATAGCCGCATGATGGAGGCAAGAATGGACCCACTGATCGTCTTCGACGCCCAACGGACCATCCCGAACCCCTTCGCGCTTGCGGTCGCGGCAGC
>NZ_RZRP01001216.1:0-1374 GCF_003997795.1 Mesorhizobium sp. M7A.F.Ca.US.005.03.2.1
GCCCTTGGCCATGCGCGAGAAGTCGCCATAGTCCTGCGCGGTGAAGACGCCGGCCTTGACCAGCTTGATCGCCTGTTCGACCGTCGGATACATGTCCCAGACCGGGCCGGTGATGACCGTATCCGGGCCGAGACTCGATTGGTCGGACATGTTGGAGATGGCAAGGATCTTCTTGTCGACCGCCGCTTCGATGACACCGAAGCGCTCGGCATAGATGACGTCGACACCGGCGTCGATCTGCGCGACCGCCGCTTCCTTGGCCTTGGGCGGATCGAAGAAAGAGCCGATGAAGGCGACCTTCTTCTTGATGTTCGGGTTGACCTCCTTGGCACCGGCGAAGAAGGCGTTGACCAGCCGGTTCACTTCCGGAATGCCCATCGCCGCGACAGCGCCGATCGTGCCCGACTTCGACATCTTGCCGGCGATCATGCCTGAGAGATAGGCGGGTTCATGGATCCAGTTGTCGAAAACGCCGAAATTCGGTTCTGCGGGCCCAGCACCGGAGCCGAACAGCCAGGCGGTCTTCGGGAACTGCTTGGCGGTGCGGCGCGACTCACGCTCGGCGGCGAAGGCATCACCCAGCACCAGCTGGTAGCCGCCTTGCGCGTATTCGCGCATGACGCGGCTGAAATCGGCGGTCTGCACCTTCTCCGACCATTTGTATTCGATGCCGAGTTCCTTCTCGGCCTTCTGCAGGGCGACATGGATCTGGTTGTCCCATGGCTCCTCGATCGGCGTGGCGAAGATCGCCGCCACCTTCAGTTTCTTGTCCTTGCCGAAGGCAGCGCCCGGCAGCATTGCCGCAGCCAGGCCAAGCGCGCCCAACTCCAGCACATTGCGCCGCGAAAGCCCTTCGCGTGCGGATTGAAATCTGTTCTTTCGGTTTTCCATTGTATTCCCCTCTGTTCGACAGCCGTGTCGAGCCGGCTGTTCTAAAAATCAGACGAGGAACTATGGAACGGGTCCGGACTTTTGTCCACGTGGTCAAATTTGACCGCACCGGATTCTCGAAGTCAGCCGGAGAGACTTGCCGATCAGACCCGTTCCAGCGCGATCGCGATGCCCTGGCCGACGCCGATGCACATGGTGGCAAGCGCATACCGGCCGCCGCGCTCGCGAAGCTCCAGCGCCGCCGTGCCGGATATGCGGGCGCCCGACATGCCCAGGGGATGGCCGAGCGCGATGGCGCCGCCATTCGGGTTGACGTGTTCGGCGTCCTCGGCAATGCCGAGCTGGCGCAGCACGGCGATGCCTTGCGAGGCAAAGGCTTCGTTGAGCTCGATGACGTCGAACTGTTTTGGCGTCAGGCCAAGCCGCGCGCAGAGTTTTTGCGTCGCCGGCACCGGGCCGATGCCCATGATGCGCGGCTTGGCC
>NZ_RZRP01001217.1:0-1364 GCF_003997795.1 Mesorhizobium sp. M7A.F.Ca.US.005.03.2.1
GGCCGGAGGCCGGCTCCGAGCCGGTGCGGCCATTCTGCGGCCCCGGTTCCACCGCAGCACCCTTGCCGGCGTCATAGAGATCGATGATTTCAGCCAGGCGTTCCGGCGTCAGATCCTCGAACGTGTCCTTGAAGATCATCACCATCGGCGCGTTGACGCAGGCACCGAGGCATTCCACCTCTTCCCAGGACAAGGTTCCCTTGTCGTTGGTGTGGAACTGGTCGTGATGGATTTTGGAGCGGCAGACATCCATCAGCGCTTCCGAACCGCGCAGCATGCAGGGCGTGGTGCCGCAGACCTGGATGTGCGCACGCGTGCCGACCGGATTCAACTGGTACTGCGTGTAGAAGGTCGCGACTTCCAGCCCGCGGATGCGCGGCATGCCGAGCATGTCGGAGATCGTCTCGATCGCCGCCTTCGTCACCCAACCTTCCTGCTCCTGTGCTATCATCAGAAGCGGGATGATGGCCGACTGTTCACGGCCCTTCGGGTACTTCTTGATCCATTGCTTCGCAGCCGCGGCATTCGCCCGGTTGAAGGCGAAGGATGCTGGCTGGACGCTGGCTTCTGCGAGACGGCGGACTGACATTTAGCGATCGACCTCACCAAACACGATGTCGAGGGAGCCGAGAACGGCGGTGACGTCGGCCAGCATGTGGCCGCGGCAGAGGAAATCCATCGCCTGCAGATGCGCGAAACCCGGCGCGCGCAGCTTGCAGCGGTAGGGCTTGTTGGAGCCGTCGGAAACCAGATAGACGCCGAATTCGCCCTTCGGCGCCTCGACAGCGGCGTAAACCTCGCCGGCCGGCACGCGATAACCCTCGGTGTAGAGCTTGAAGTGATGGATCAGCGCTTCCATCGAGCGCTTCATTGCCTGGCGCTTGGGCGGCACCACCTTGCCATCGAGGTTCGACACCGGGCCGGTGCTCTCCTTGCCGAGCAAAAGGTCGACGCACTGGCGCATAATCTTCGCCGACTGGCGCATTTCTTCCATGCGCACGAGGTAGCGGTCGAAGCAGTCGCCGTTCTTGCCGATCGGAATATCGAAATCCATCTCCGAATAGCATTCATAGGGTTGCGACTTGCGCAGATCCCAGGCTGCACCCGAGCCACGCACCATCACGCCCGAAAAACCCCAGGCCCAGGCATCCGCCAGCGAGACGATGCCGATATCGACATTGCGCTGCTTGAAGATGCGGTTGCCGGTCAGCAGCCGGTCGAGGTCGTCGATCGACTTCAGGAACGGGTCGATCCACTTGCCGATGTCCTCGACCAGTTGACGCGGCAGGTCCTGATGGACGCCGCCGGGCCGAAAATAAGCGGCATGCATGCGCGAACCGGAGGCGCGCTCATAGAACACCATC
>NZ_RZRP01001218.1:0-1352 GCF_003997795.1 Mesorhizobium sp. M7A.F.Ca.US.005.03.2.1
ACGCCGGACTGCCCGCCGACTGGAAGCTGTTCAGCGAGCACAAGATGTACGAGCCGGCCTTCTATTCCACCGTCGTGCAGGACTGGGGCACCAACTACATGATCGCGCAGGAGCTGGGCGACAAGGCGTTCTGTCTCGTCGACCTCGGCCACCATGCCCCAAACGTCAACATCGAGATGATCGTGTCGCGGCTGATCCAGTTCAAAAAACTCGGCGGCTTCCACTTCAACGATTCGAAATATGGCGACGACGATCTCGACGCCGGTTCGATCGATCCTTACCGGCTGTTTCTCGTCTTCAACGAACTGGTCGACGCCGAACTTTCCGGCGCCGAGGGGTTCGACCCGGCCCACATGCTCGACCAGAGCCACAACGTCACCGATCCGATCGAAAGCCTGATGCTATCGGCGGTCGAGGTGCAGCGCGCCTATGCGCAGGCGCTGCTGGTCGACCGCAAGGCGTTGGAAGATTTTCAGGATAGCAATGACGCGCTGATGGCGACGCAGACGCTGAAAGCGGCCTACCGCACCGATGTCGAGCCGATCCTCGCCATGGCGCGGCTGAAGACCGGCGGCGCCATCGACCCGGTCGCCGCCTATCGAGCGGCGGGTTACCGCGCCAAGGTTGCAGCGGAACGCCCTGCAGTCGCTGGCGGTTCGGGGGGCATTGTCTGAGGCCGAGCCGGCCCCCTCATCCGGCCGCTTTGCGGCCACCGCCCTCCGGGCGTTCGTTGTTCGAAAAGCCAAGCAGTTGGCTTTTCGCCCGCTGCGCGGACCACGCCTCACCCCCGCAGGGAGAAGAGACTGGCGTCAGCGCTGACACCTCCTCTCCCCTCGGGGAGAGGTCGGATTGCCCCGAATTGCCCTTCGCAATTCGGTTGGCAATCCGGGTGAGGGGGCTCTTTCTCGTGCTCCCTTAATTGTTAGTGGACTCGATCCGTCCAACACGGTCTTCTAGGCATCCCCCCGCCCGGAGAACCGCCATGCCTCTCAACCGTCGGACACTGATCGCCGCCAGTCTTTCCATCACCTTTGTCCTGGCGCCGTTGACGAGTGTCTTCGCCGCCTCGCCGGCGCCGGCCAAGGGCGAGCACGGCATGGTGGTGACGGCCCAGCATCTGGCGTCCGAAGTCGGCATCGAGGTGTTGAAGAAGGGCGGCAATGCTGTCGACGCGGCGGTTGCCGTCGGCTATGCGCTCGCCGTCGTCTACCCCAATGCCGGCAATATCGGCGGCGGCGGCTTCATGACCATCCGCTTCAAGGACGGCAAATCGACCTTTCTCGATTTCCGCGAGCGGGCGCCGCTGGCGGCGACAAAAACCATGTATCTCGACAAGGACGGCAACCCGGCGA
>NZ_RZRP01001219.1:0-1352 GCF_003997795.1 Mesorhizobium sp. M7A.F.Ca.US.005.03.2.1
GACCTGGTGGCTGAACCGCTACGCCGGCCTGACCACAAGAGTGAGGACCGAGAAACTGACCAGCAACCTGCCGGGCCGGGACTACACCGCCAACAGCATCTTCCTCGGCGTCAAGGTGCAGCGCTGAACGGCCGCACCACCGACATCCGGCCGCTCGCTAGGATGTTTTAAAACGCAGCGCCACGGCGCTCTAACGGCTTCAGCTCGTCGAGAAGCGTGCGGATGACGCCCGCCATGTTCTCGTTCATGTCGCTGCGCCACAGCGCGAAGGCAACATTGGCCTCGACAAAACCCTCCGGCGATCCGCAGTCGAACGTGCGGCCTCGATAGTGGTAGCCGTAGAAAGGCTGCTGCTTTTCCAGCTTCAGCATGGCGTCGGTGAGCTGGATCTCGTTGCCGGCGCCTTTTTCCTGACCTTCTAGGATCTTGAAGATCTCCGGCTGCAGGATGTAGCGGCCGTTGATGTAGAGGTTGGACGGCGCGGTGCCGGCCTTCGGCTTTTCCACCATCTCGGTGATACGGAAGCCGTGATGCGTGTCCTCGCCGCGGCCGACGATGCCGTATTTGTGGGTTTCGGCGGGATCGCATTCCTGCACCGCGATGATGTTGTTGCCCGTCTCCTCGTAGAGCTCGACCATTGCCTTCGTGCAGCTCTTCTCCGACTGCATGATCATGTCAGGCAACAAAAGCGCGAAGGGTTCGTCGCCGACGAGCTCGCGGGCGCACCAGACGGCGTGGCCAAGTCCCATCGGCACCTGCTGGCGTGTGAAACTGGTCTGCCCCGGCGCCGGCTGCAGCCGCTGCAGGCGGGCGAGCTGGTCGTCCTTGCCGCGCTGGGCCAGCGTGTCATAGAGTTCGAACTGGATGTCGAAATGGTCCTCGATGACGGCCTTGTTGCGACCGGTGACGAAGATGAAATGCTCGATGCCGGCCTCGCGCGCCTCATCCACCACATACTGGATCACCGGCCGGTCGACGACGGTCAGCATTTCCTTGGGGACAGCCTTGGTGGCCGGAAGAAACCGTGTGCCGAGACCGGCGACCGGGAAGACTGCCTTGCGAACTCTCTTCATGCTTTCAATTATCCGTTTGAGGGCCAGCTCCGCAATCCCCGTTTCAAGACATTTTCACGCCGGAATTGGGGATTACTGGGAAACTGAGGGGAACGTCCACCGGTAAAGCTTCGAAGCGTCTTTTCGTTCCCGGTGGCACCTATGGTAAACTAATTCCTAACCTGGTTCGGCGATGAATGGTCTTTCCTGAGACAGAGAAGGAGGAAAAGATGTCCGTTCGCAATGCCGCAAAAATTTTTACCAGCGTCATGGCGGCAGCCAGCCTATCGCTCGCTCTGC
>NZ_RZRP01000121.1:0-10935 GCF_003997795.1 Mesorhizobium sp. M7A.F.Ca.US.005.03.2.1
GGAGACAACAACGATGATGCCATCGGCGCATTTTGCCGACCTCGAAGTAGCCTCGGTGCTGATCACCGGCGGCGGCTCCGGAATTGGCGCGGCACTGACCGAGGGTTTTGTGCGCCAGGGCGCCAATGTCGCCTTCATCGACATCGCCGACGGCCCAAGCACAGCTCTTGCCGACCGCATCGAGAAAGAATTCGGCCGCCGGCCGCTCTATCTCAAGACCGATTTGCGCGATGTCGAGGCCCTGCGGGCGTCCGCCGCGAAGGCTGCCGAGGCGCATGGCGATGTCACCGTGCTGGTCAACAATGCGGCCTGGGACGAACGCCACGCCGTCGAAGACGTGACGGTCGAGTTCTGGGACAACAACCAAGCCATTAATCTGAGGCCGCATTTCTTCACCGCGCAAGCGGTGGCGCCGGGCATGAAGCGGGCCGGCGGCGGCTCGATCATCAACTTCACCTCGACGTCCTATCTGATCAACCACCCCGACATGCCGTCCTACACGGCCGCCAAGGCCGGTATCCTCGGTCTGACCAAGGGGCTGGCCGGCAAGCTCGGTGTGGACGGCATCCGCGTCAACGCCATCGCGCCCGGCTGGGTGATCACCGAGCGGCAGAAGGAGCTCTGGGTGACCGAACAGGGGCTTGCCGCCCATGTCGCCAAGCAGTGCATAAAACAGGTGATGCAGCCCGACGACATCGTCGGCACGGTGCTGTTCCTGGCCTCGGACGCTTCGCGCATGCTGACGGCGCAGATGCTGATCGTCGATGGAGGTTTCCTGTGAGCCAAGCCGGCAACGCACCGGCGGTCGCCGCCGTCGACTGGGGCACGACCCGCATGCGGGTCTGGCTGATCGACGGGCAAGGCAAGATGCTTGCCGAACGCCGCGGCGATGACGGCCTGATCACCGCGCAGCAAAAGGGCTTTTCGACCATCCTCGAAGGGCATCTGGCGGCGATGGGAGCACCAGCGGCGCTGCCCGTCATCATCTGCGGCATGGCCGGGTCCCGCCAGGGCTGGCTGGAAGCGCCCTATGTCACCGTGCCGGCGCCGCTTACCGCCATCCTTGCGGGTGCCGCCAGCGTGCCCGGCCAAAGCCGCGACATCCGCATCGTTCCGGGCCTTGCCCAGCGGCTGACTGACGCGCCCGACGTCATGCGCGGCGAGGAAACCCAGCTTGCCGGCGCCGGCCTGCCGGCCAGGGGGCGCCAGCTGGTCTGCATGCCCGGCACCCATTCGAAATGGGTGCTGGTCGAGGACGGCGCCGTCACCGGCTTCGGCACCTGGCCGACCGGCGAGCTGTTTTCCGTGCTTGCCGCGCACTCGATCCTGCGCCACTCGCTCGGCGAGCACCCCAAGCCGGTCACATCGGACAATCCGTTCTTCCGCCGCTGGTGCGACACCGCATTGGGCGAAGGCGGCGATGTCACCTCGCGGCTGTTTTCGATCCGCGCCGCCGGCCTGCTGCAGGATCTGAAAGCCGACGATGCCGCCGCCTGCCTGTCCGGCCTTTTGATCGGCGGCGAGATCGCCTCCGCCAGCCGCCGGCATGGCGCCGGTGCCGAACCCGTGGTGCTGATTGCCTCCGGCGCGCTGGCCGCACTCTACCAGGCCGCACTTGGTCTTGCTGGGCTTGAGGTCCGGGCCGTCGACGCCGACGAGGCAGTGCGTGCCGGTCTCGTCGAGGCGGCGCGCGAGAACGGCATGATCGCCAGAATTGGAGTTGCCCGATGAGCCAGACCGCACCGTTTCCAAAACTCAAGCGCGGCCTGGTTGCCATCCTTCGCGGGCTCAAGCCCACCGAGGCGATGGCCATGGGCCAGGCGCTGTTCGACGCTGGCATCGAGGCGATCGAAGTGCCGCTCAACTCGCCGCAACCGTTCTCGTCGATCGCCCGCATCGTCCAAGTGCTGCCGAAAACGGCGCTGGTCGGCGCCGGCACGGTGCTGACGCCGGCCGATGTCGATGGCTTGCACCAGGCCGGAGGGCGGCTTCTGGTCAGTCCCAACATCGATGCCGAGGTGATGGCGCGCGCCATGCATTACGGCATGGTGACGATGCCCGGCGTGTTCACGCCGACCGAGGCTTTCCTGGCGATCAAGCTCGGCGCCTCGGCCCTGAAATTCTTCCCGGCGAGCGTGCTGGGTGCCGGCGGCATTTCAGCGATGCGCGCGGTGTTGCCGGCGCAGACATTGGTCGGTGCCGTCGGCGGTGTCTCCGAAAAAGATTTTGCCGGCTACAAGGCTGCCGGCGTGACCGCCTTTGGTCTGGGCTCCAGCCTGTTCAAGCCGGGCATGAGCGTCGACGAGGTGGCCGCGCGTGCGCAAGCTGCCGTCGCGGCCTGGGATGCGGTGTTCGGAGAAGCAGGATGAGCGAAGCGATCGTTTCGGTTTTTTCCGATCACGTCTGCCAGCTCGGCGAGGGGCCGAGCTACGATCCCGCCACCGATACGCTCTACTGGTTTGACATCGTCAACAGCCAGCTTCTGGAAAAGCGGCTGTCCGGCGGCGCGACCACCGTCCATGAGCTTGGCCAAATGGCGAGCGCCATCGCCGTCATCGACGACAAGCGCCAGCTGATCGCCGCCGAGACCGGCCTTTATGTCCGCGATGTCGCGACCGGCAAGCTGACGCTGCACACGCCTGTCGAGGCCGACAATCCGGTCACGCGCTCCAACGATTCCCGCGTCCATCCCTGCGGCGCCCTGTGGATGGGCACCATGGGCAAGGGCGAGGAAAAAGGCGCGGGTTCGATCTACTGGTTTTTCAAGGGCGAACTGCGCCAGCTGTTTTCGGACATCACCGTCTCCAATTCGATCTGTTTTACCGAGGATGGCGCGATCGCTTACTACACCGACACCTCGACCGGGCTGCTGATGCGCGTCGCCTGCGACCCGGCGACCGGTCTGCCTGCCGGTGAGCCCAAGCTGTTCGTCGACCACCGCTCGGCCAAGGGCTATGTCGACGGGTCGGTGCTCGACCGCGACGGCATCCTGTGGAACGCCGTCTGGGGCGGCAGCGTCATCGAAGCCTACGGACCCGACGGCAAGCTCGTCCGCACGGTCGCCATGCCGGTGACGCAGCCATCCTGCCCAGCCTTCGTCGGCGCCAAGGCCGACCGGCTGGCGGTCACCTCCGCCTGGTCGGGCAAGGATGAGAAGCAGCGTCTGCTGGATCTGCAGGGCGGCATGACCTTTCTGCTCGATATTCCCGTCAACGGCCGCTTCGAGCCGCGCGTGCTGATCGCCTGATCGAACTGGATTCTACGGTCGGACGGTGCGTTGTCACGCCACCGCCCGCACCGTGTCGGTTTCGCGAGAGCCTGACGTCTCGACCATGCGATGGTAGGTGATCGTACCGCCGGGGATCGTTCATCTCATGCCAAGCCGTAAGCCGAAACTGATACTCGTCCATGAGCCGGAAAAGGCTTGTTTCGACCGTCTGGTCGCCGACGGCCATGCGCCGCAGCGCGCAACCGAAATCGCGTCCTATCTGGCGCAGTCGACCGATCTCGCTCCTGAATTCGACGTGCTTGGCCGTGCCTGCCAGGCACGCGGCCTGTCGTTCACGCCGGTGGCGCTCGACGACGCTGCCAGCGTGCTCGCCGGCGAGCATCCCAGCACAACGCTGGTCTGGACGCTGACCGACGGCATCGCCTATTTCCGCGGCGGCGCGGCGCCCGCTTTGGCGCGACTGGGCGGTTTCAAGACAATCGGCGCCGACGATGCGCTGTTCGCGCTCTGCCAGGACAAGTTCCGCTCCGGCGCCGTGCTCGGCGCGCTCGGCCTGCCGGTGCCACAGGCTGGGCTCGCGCGTGACGGCCAATGGCTGGTCGAGCCGCCGGCCTCGCCCGCCGGCTGGTTCGTCAAGCCCAACCGGCTCGGCGCCAAGATCGGCATCTGGCCGGAGTCGCGCTGCGGCGATCTCGCCCACGCTTTGGAGCTCAGCCGGCGCGTCTTTTCGGCCTATCGCGACGATGTCGTCGTCCAGCCCTACGTCGCCGGCCGCAACGTGCGCGCCAGTTTCCTTAGCCTGATGCCGGGCGCGGGAGTCGAAGTGCTTGGCGTGGCCTTTGTCGATTCAGGCGCCGATTTCCAGACCATGGCCGACAGCCTGGCGCTCTACGGCGACACTGGCGAGGCAGCGAAAGCGGCGGGACATTACGCCGAGCCGGAGCTCGTCGCGGTCGCCGACAGCCAGCCGGCCGCCGACGCCAGGATTCGTGCGATCGCCGGGCGGCTGATGAGCGGGCTCGGCCTGCGCGACGTGTTTTCCATCGATCTCAGGGTCGAGGCCGACGACACCGTCCACCTCATCGAGTTCGAGGTCTGCCCCGGCCTGCCCTGCTTCGATTTCCGCGCCTATTGCCGCCAGCAATGGGGCCTCGAGCTTGCCGATGCCATAGCCGAGACAGCGGCGAGCCGGCTGATCGGCCAAGAGCATCGCGCCTGAAGGCGCTACGGCAGATCGCGGGCCGACCGGCGGACGCGTTTCACTACGGCATTCGCTCGACCGCCTGCAAGGCGGGATCCATCTTGTCCCAGGCATGGCCGTGGCTCGTGTAAGTCACCATCTGTGGGCTGAACTGTTCCGGATCGTCGAGGCTGGCCGCATGGACCGCTATGAATTCCGGCATGGCGACGGATATCAGAAAGACCGGCGTTCCGCAGGTTGGACAGAAGGTGTGGATTTTTTCATTGCCGCTGGCGCCCGCCACGCGCCAGGTGCTCACCTCCCCGGTAATGGCCATATCGGCACGCTGGCCGAAGGTCAGGTAGGATCCGTGGCCGGTGCCTGAGCGCTTCTGGCAATCGCTGCATTGGCAGTGGTTCTGGAAGATCGGCTCGTCATTGGTCTCGTAACGGATCGCGCCGCATGCGCAGCCGCCGGTATAGCGCTTGGTCATTGTCATTCTCCACGGGTCTGATTCTGCTCGAGGCCGCAACATCAGGCCGATTTCGGCTTGGCGAAAATATCGATGCCGCTGCCGGTTTCGAGGAAGGATTTCAGGCTGGACAGCACCGCCGGCCAACCCTGGCTGACGCCCTTCGCCATGCCGCTGCCGGCCTCGAGCTCGTCATGGCTGACGGTCAGCCGCACCATGGTGTCGTATTCCTCGATGGCGAACGTCACGCGGCTGGTTTTTGACGGATCGTCCGCCTGCGAAGCGTTCGCCCAGGTGATGACGAGGCGGGTCGGCGGCGAAATCTCGACGACCTTGCCGACGAGTTCGACAGTCCGTTCGTCATTGGCGCGGATGTGCTCCCATTTCGAGCCCGGCGTCCATTCGGAGACGTTCTCGTGGCCCCAGTAGCGCTTTGCGATCTCGGGCTTGATTATCGCCTCGAACACCTTCTGCGGCGTCGAGCGGATATAGGTCACGTAGACAAAGCTGGTCGTTTCCCTGGTCATTGGTCTTCTCCTTCGAGTTCCTGCTTCAGGTCGTGCAGCAGGCTGAGCCGCTGCCGTTCGAATTTCCGTACCCAGCGCTCGTAGACTTCGTGCAGCGGCACGGGATTGATGAAATGTGGTTTTTCGGGGCCGCGCTTGACCGTGCTCACCAGGTTGGCCGCCTCCAGCAGGTCGAGGTGCTGGGTGGCGGATTGCCTGGCCATGTCCAGATGATCGCAAAGCTGACTGAGCGTCTGCCCGTTCTGCTCGCACAGAAGGTCAAGCAGCCTTCTGCGTGTCGGGTCGCCCAGCGCTTTGAAAACCTTGTCGGCGTCCATCTGCCTCACTCTGTTGTAAGGCATAATATGCAGGTAAATACCTGCATGTCAACCGGCAATCCGACCGGCGTTGAATGAGCGCTCGTCGGCACGGCTCCGCACCTGGCAACTGCGCCAGGCAGATCACCGTGAAATCGCGGAGCAAAGATATGTAAAATGAGCCTGCGGGGCTTCAAACGCCGCCAGGCTCTATCCGATTTTGAGCACGTCTCCGGCTAAAACCGGAACTATGCTTGCAGGGGACCTCAGGCGCCCTCGACCAGGACGATCTCGCCGTCGGCGACCTTCTGGCGGATGGCGGCGGCGCGCTGGTATTCCGGCGAATGGTAGCAATCATGCGCGGCGGCCAGCGATTCGAACTCGATGATGACATTGCGTGCGCGGCCGGGGCCTTCGGCCTTTTCATGCTCGCCGCCGCGCGCCAGGAACTTCGCGCCGAAGCGCTCGAAGGCAGGTTTGGCGGCGGAGACATAGTCCTTGTAGCCTTCCGCGTCGCGCACATCGACACGAGCGATCCAATATCCTTTGGGCATTTTCTTGGTCTCCGAACTTGTTCCTGGAAATCTCAGGCCGAGCGCATCTCGTCGAGGATGGCTTCGGCCGCTTCCCGTTTGTTGGCCGCAGCAATGATCGGACGGCCGACGACGAGGTGGCTGGCGCCGTTGCGAATCGCCTGGCCTGGCGTCACCACGCGCTTCTGGTCGCCATGGTCGCTGCCCGCCGGCCGGATGCCGGGCGTCACCACCGCCATGTCGGGTCCCACGATCCGGCGCACCGCCTCGGCCTCCGCGGCCGAGCAGACGATGCCGCCCATGCCGGCATGCAGCGCCTGTTCCGAGCGCCTAAGCACCAGCGTATGCGGATCGTACTCATAGCCGACGTCGATCATGTCCTGCTCGTCCATCGAGGTCAGAACGCTAACGGCAAGCAGGCAAAGGTCGCTGCCTCTGGCCGCCTCTACGGCGGCCTGCATGGCCTTGGGATAGGCGTGGATGGTCAGCATGGTCACGCCCATCTTGACGATGTTCTCGACACCCTTGGCCACCGTGTGGTCGATGTCGAGCAGCTTCATGTCTAGGAAGACGTTGGTGCCGCCGCTGGCCAGCTCCCTGGCGAAGTCGAGCCCGCCGGCGAAGGCAAGCTGGTAGCCGATCTTGTAGAAGGAGACGATGCCGTCGAGTTCGCGCACTGCCTGCTCGGCTTGCTTCACTGTCGGCACGTCGAGGCCGACGATGAGCCGGTCGCGCATGCTATTGGCGATCATGCCTCGATCCGGGTGGACAGCAGGCGCGAGGTCTCGATCAGCGTGCGGCATAAGTGCTCCATCGATTTGTGCAGTCTTTCGTCACGGAAATTTCCATCCTCGTCGAAGGCGTCACCGCCGTCGGGCACCGAGCATTCCGGCGTCACCACCTCCATCTGGCAACGCACCAGCACCGCGCGCAGATGGTTGATGCAGCGGATACCGGCAAAGTGCCCGTTGGAGGACGAGCAGAGGCCAACGACCTTGCCGGCCAGCGGCCTGACTGGCCGGCCACCATCCCTGCGCACCCGGCTCACCCAGTCGATCGTGTTCTTGAGCAGCGGCGGAATGGAGCCGTTATATTCGGGTGTGGCGATCAGCAGCCCGTCATGGGCGATGATCAGACGGCCGAGTTTCTGGGCGTTTTCGGGAACGCCTTTTTCCTTTTCCAGATCCTCGTCCATGATCGGCAGGGGGTAGTCGGCGAGCGAGATGCGGGTCACCTCGGCACCTTGCATGGCGAGTTCCTTTTGCGCCACGTCGGCGGCCCTGCCGCTATAGGCGCCGCTGCGCACCGAGCCGGCGAAGACGAGGATTTTCGGGATCACTGCCATTGGCCACCCTTGTTCCCGGACAGGTACAGCCAAGGACGGCTCAAATCAACGGCTGGATAGGGGAATAGGGCAGTAGGGGAATATGGGAGTAGAAAATAGCCTGGAAATGGAACCCTTCATCCCTACTCCCTTACTCCCCTATTGCCCTATTCCCTTCTCACTTAGTGCGCCTCGCGGCGATAGATCCACAGCTGCGTCGGCGGAATGTTGCGGAGGATGAAATCGAAATGCTTGACCGTGTAGTCACCGCGGCCGGCCGGGATCGGCGACATCGGTCCGTAGGTCAGCTGCACGATCGGCCGTCCGGCCGGGATGCGGTCGAGCAGGCTCTCGATATAGGCGATGCGCTGGGCGACCGGAAAGTTGAGCAGCGGCACGCCCGAAACGACGGAATCGAAGATCATCCCGCTCTTGTCGCCAAGCGTGGCGTTGAGGTTGAAGGCGTCGCCCTCGATGACGTTGACGCCGGGATAGAGCCGCCGCAGGTGACGAACGAAATCCGTGGAATATTCGACAGCGTAGAGGTTTTCGGGGCGTACGCCCTGGGCGAGGATGGCGCGGGTGATGACGCCGGTACCGGGACCGACCTCGAGCACTGGCAGGCCGGATTTAGGATTGACGATCGAGGCCATCTTGCGCGCGGTGATCGAACTGGTCGGCACGATCGAGCCAACCGTCTTCGGCTTGTCGATCCAGCCCTTGAAGAATTTGAGTTCGTCGTCGAACTTTTCGACAAGCGCCTTCCGCAGTCCAGGGCCACGTGTCATGCAAGCTCTCCTCAGCGCTCCCCGCAAAGTTACTTAGCACCTGAGCGGTGCTAGGCAAGGCGCGGCCGGACGCATGTCGTGGATAAGATAATTTTCGTCGCGTCTCAAGGGGCGACGCGATTCAAGGATTTACGCGTGGCAAATCGGCTTACGCGGGCCAAAGTGCATCAACGCTCGCCGAAAGACTCGAAGAAATCCTTCATACGGGCGAAAAAGCCGCTCGATTGAGGCGAATTGTCCTGCGAGGAGAGCTGTTCGAACTCCTCCAGAAGTTCGCGCTGGCGCCGGGTCAGGTTCTGCGGCGTCTCGACCGCGGTCTGGATGTAGAGGTCGCCGACATTGGGCTGGCGCAGCACAGGCATGCCCTTGCCCTTGAGGCGGAACTGGCGCCCGTTCTGTGTGCCTTCGGTCACCTTGACCTTGGTCTGCGTGCCGTCCAGCGTCGTCACCTCGAAGGAGCCGCCAAGGGCTGCCGTCGTCATCGAGATCGGCACCTTGCAATAGAGATCGGCGCCGTCGCGTTGGAAGAACTCGTGCGGTTTGACCGCCAGGAAAATATAGAGGTCGCCCGAGGGCCCGCCGCGCAGGCCGGCTTCGCCCTCATTGGCAAGGCGGATGCGGGTGCCGTCCTCGATGCCGGCCGGGATGTTGACCGACAGCGAACGCTCCTCGGTGACGCGGCCCTGGCCGGCGCATTTCGGGCACGGATCCTTGATCGTCTGGCCGCGCCCCTGGCATTGCGGGCAGGTCCGCTCGATCGAGAAGAAGCCTTGCGTGGCGCGCACCTTGCCGTGGCCGTTGCACATCGAGCAGGTGACGGGCTGGGTGCCGGGCTTAGCGCCGCTGCCCGAACATTCAGAGCACGAGATCGACGCCGGCACCCGGATCTGTGCGGTCTTGCCGGCAAAAGCCTCTTCCAGGGTGATTTCCATGTTGTAGCGCAGGTCGGCGCCGCGCTCGCGGCCGCCCGACGAGCGGCGCTGGCGCCCGCCCATCATGTCGCCGAAAATGTCCTCGAAAATGTCGGCGAAGCCGCCGGCGCCAAAGCCTTGGGCCCCGCCATTCATGCCGCCCTGTTCGAAGGCGGCATGACCGAAGCGGTCATAGGCCGCGCGCTTCTGCGGGTCTTTCAGCGTCTCGTAGGCTTCGTTGATTTCCTTGAACTTGTGCTCGCAGGAATGGTCGCCGGGGTTGCGATCGGGATGGAATTGCATGGCGAGCTTGCGGAAAGCGCTCTTGAGCTCCTTCTCATCGGCGCCTTTTTGCACGCCCAGCGTCTCGTAGAAATCAGCTTTCATTTTTTCCCGCTGTCCGGATGCTCAACGTCTTGAAGCATTGTTGCGTCTCTTGCCGGCACTGACGCTTCGATTTAGGTGCGATGGAAGGGGGATGCCAGTGTCGACGCGGCTTTGCCTGCATTTTTTCAGCAAGGCCCGCTGTTTTTCTGCAAGGGGTTGCAAAAAAGCCCGGCCTTCGCCGGGCTTTTCGCTTTATCTTGCCGTCAAACGGTTCAGGCCGACTTCTTCTTGTCGTCGTCTTCGTCGATTTCCTCGAAATCGGCGTCGACAACGTCACTGTCCTTGGCGGCGTCCGCCTTGGCGTCGGCTTCCGCCGCTTCCTTCTGCGAAGCCTCGTACATGGCTTGGCCAAGCTTCATAGAAGCCTCGGCCAGCGCCTGGCTCTTGGCTTCGATGTCGGCCGCGTCGTCGCCTTCGGTCGCGGTCTTCAGCGCCGCGATCGCGTCGGAGATCGCCGTGCGCTCGCCTTCCGAAACCTTGTCGCCATATTCCTTCAGCGACTTCTCCGAGGAATGCAGCAGCGCTTCGGCCTGGTTGCGGGCCTCGACCAGCGCACGCCGCTTCTTGTCGGTCTCGGCATTGGCCTCGGCGTCCTTGACCATCTTCTCGATGTCGGCGTCCGAAAGACCACCCGATGCCTGGATGCGGATCTGGTGCTCCTTGCCGGTGCCCTTGTCCTTGGCCGAAACGTTGACGATGCCGTTGGCGTCGATGTCGAAGGTGACCTCGATCTGCGGTACGCCGCGCGGCGCCGGCGGAATGCCGACCAGGTCGAACTGGCCGAGCGCCTTGTTGTCGGCGGCCATTTCGCGCTCACCCTGGAAGACCCGGATGGTCACTGCCGACTGTGAGTCCTCGGCCGTCGAGAACACCTGGCTCTTCTTGGTCGGGATCGTCGTGTTGCGTTCGATCAGGCGGGTGAACACGCCACCCAGCGTCTCGATGCCGAGCGACAGCGGCGTCACGTCGAGCAACAGCACGTCCTTGACGTCGCCCTGCAGCACGCCGGCCTGGATGGCGGCGCCGAGAGCGACGACCTCATCCGGATTGACGCCCTTGTGCGGCTCCTTGCCGAAGAACTGCTTCACGATTTCCTGGATCTTGGGCATGCGGGTCATGCCGCCGACCAGGACGACTTCGTCGATCTCGCCCGCCTTCAGGCCGGCATCCTTCAATGCCGCCTTGCAAGGGGCAATCGTGCGCTGGACGAGGTCGTCGACCAGCTGCTCGAACTTGGCGCGCGTCAGCTGCAGCGTCAGGTGCTTCGGCCCGGTCGCGTCGGCGGTGA
>NZ_RZRP01001220.1:0-1351 GCF_003997795.1 Mesorhizobium sp. M7A.F.Ca.US.005.03.2.1
TCCATGCTCTCGGCACCCCAGGCCTGGCCCTTGCAGGCGAAGTCGGTCAACGGCACCGGCAGACGACGACCAGGACCGCGCGTCTGCCGGTGCCGTTGACCGACTTCGCCTGCAAGGGCCAGGCCTGGGGTGCCGAGAGCATGGATTGCCTGCGCGCCATCGCCGAACAGTCCGGAACACACAAAAGCCGGGCGATCCGCATGATCGCCAATGCCGCGCCGTTGACCGGCACGCCGAATATTTTCTGATTTCCGTCGAAGCATGATCCCGAAAACCGTTCCCGTTTTGTGGACCATGCTCTGACCTCCCCGAGCGCCCTCCAGTGCGCTCCTTTTGGCTCCCGCCCCCGGGAGCCTCTTTTTTTATCCTTTCAAGGCCGCCTGTTCGGCGATGGCGGAGAGCACGCTGCGCACATCCAGCGTGCTGAACGGCTTTTCCAGAATCTGCGGTCGCTGGTGCGCCGGCAAGGCTTCGATTTCGGCTTTGGCACCGATCAGGTCTCCGGTGACCAGCACGAAACGCCGCGCCAAATCGGGCTTTTCGGCGAGCAGCTCACGATAGATCGATATGCCGCTGACGCCGGGCATGCGCAGGTCCGAAAAAACGATGTCCGGCGGCATGTGGCCGCTCAAGGTGGCGGCGCCCGATTCCCAGACGGGCACGATCCGCGACTTGATGCCCATCAGTTCGAGGATGTCCGAGAGCGAGCCGGCGACATCCGGCTCGTCGTCGATGATCAAGGCATGGCGCAGGCCGCTCGATCGCGGCTGGTTGTCGCCGGCGGTGGCGAGGCCGGCCACGATGGCCGGCAGCTGGACGACGAAACGCGCGCCTCTCGGGAGCACTTCCTCGAACCAGACATTGCCATTGTGCCGCTCGATGATCGATTTCGAGATCGACAGGCCGATGCCGGTGCCGACGCCGACCGGCTTGGTGGTGAAATAGGATTCGAAGATGCGGCCGCGGATCGCTTCGGGCACGCCGGGCCCATTGTCCTCGACCGAAAAGCAGGGATGATCCCGGTCGCTGCGGAACGTCCGCACCTTGATCAGCCGGTCGCCGGCAATGCCAGCCAAAGCGTGCTGGCTGTTGATGAGGAAATTGGCCGCCACCTGCGTCACATGGTCGGCGTCGGCCATGGCCAGCAGCGGGCCTGCGGCGAAATCGGTGTCGATGATGATGCCGCTTGAGCGCGCGCCATAGGCGGTCACTTCAAGTGCCGCCCGGATCACCTGGTTGAGGTCGGTCTCGGCTTGTGCCGCGGGATGGAGGCGGACCATCGACAGGAAGCTCTTGACGATGCGGCCGCAGCGCTCTGCGGCCGCGCGGACCTTTTCGGCGCGCACCTTGG
>NZ_RZRP01001221.1:0-1345 GCF_003997795.1 Mesorhizobium sp. M7A.F.Ca.US.005.03.2.1
TGCCTATGTCGATGCCGATCATGGCGATCACCGGCAGGATGGCGTTGGGCAGCGCATGGCGGAACAGGATAGCTCGCCGCGCCAGGCCTTTGGCGCGGGCGGTGCGCACGTAATCCTGGCGCAGCACGTCGATCATCGACGAGCGCATCATGCGCGCGTACCAGCCGGCGCCGAGGATTCCCATGGTCAGTGACGGCAGCACCAGATGACGCCAGGTGCCGTAGCCGCCGATCGGGAACCAGCTGAGCCGCACGGCAAAGACGTAGAGCAGCAGCAGACCGACGACGAATTGCGGCGCCGAGACGCCGACGAAGGAGGCGACCATCAGCGTCTGGTCAGTGGCGGTGCCGCGCTTGACGGCGGCGATCAGGCCCATGCTCAGGCCGAGCAACAGCTCGCACAGGATGGCGCCGACCATCAGCAACAGGCTGGCCGGCAGCCGCGAAACGATCAGCTCGGTGACTTCGGAGCGCTGGATGTAGGAGCGGCCGAGATCGCCGCTGACGAGCTTCGTGAGATAGCGCCAGTACTGGACGACGAACGGCTGGTCGAGGCCGAGCTGCTGGCGGATGTTCTCGACCGTCTGCGGCGTGGCGCTGCGGCCGGCGATCTGGCGCACCGGATCGGCCGGCAGGAGATAGAGCAGCGCGAAGGTGATCAGCGAGACGCCGAGCAGGATCAGCAGCGACTGGATGAGGCGGCGGCCGAGATAGGCGATCATGCCCGGCCCCTCTGCGTCGGATCGAGAATGTCGCGCAGCGCATCGCCGATCAGGTTGAAAGCCAGCGCCAGCGCCAGGATCGCGGCACCGGGGAAGAACACCAGCCAGGGTGCGGCCTGGAAATAGGTCTGGTTCTCGAAGATGATGTTGCCCCAGGACGCCGTGGGCGGCTGGACGCCGATGCCGAGGAAAGAGAGCGTCGCCTCGAGCAGCACGGTGGTCGAGATGCCGAGCGTGCCCCAGACGATGATGGTCGGTAAGAGATGCGGCAGGATGTGGCGAAACAGGATGCGCGGCGCGCTCGCGCCGATGGTGCGTTCGGCATCGATGAACTCACGCTCCGCCAGCGATGAGGTCTCGGTGTAGATGACGCGGGCGGTCTGCACCCAGTTGACCAAAGCGATGACCATGGCGACGATCCACAGGCTGGGCTCGAACACCGCGGCCAGGCAAATGGCGAGCAGCAGTGCCGGAAACGCCATCATCAAATCGGTGAAACGCATCAGCGCGCTGCCGATCCAGCCACGGAAATAGCCGGCGACAACACCGACCAGCGTGCCAATGAACAGCGCCACGCCATTGGCGACGATGCCGATGATCAGCGAGGTGCGGGCGCCGTAGAGG
>NZ_RZRP01001222.1:0-1343 GCF_003997795.1 Mesorhizobium sp. M7A.F.Ca.US.005.03.2.1
TCTTCAGTCCATATTCCGCGCAGCGCACGGATGAATTCCTCCGAGCGGCGATAGCGCTCGTCATGATCGAGCCAATGCTCGCCGATGGCATGGAACTCGCCACGGAACCAGCCGGAGACGAGGTTGATCGCGACGCGGCCGTTGGTCAGGTAGCTGATGGTGGCGATCTGCTTGGCCGCCAGCGCCGGGTTCCATGGTCCTGGCAGGATCGCCGCGATGACCTTGAGCGTCGTGGTCGCCGCCAGCAGATCATGGCTGAACGCCACCGATTCATGCTGTTCGTCGGCGCCGTAGCCGGCGGTGAAACGTATCTGGCTGAGCGCGTAATCGAAGCCGGCCTTCTCGGCGATCTGCGCCAGCTTGCGATTGTACTCGGCAGAATGGTTGGTGCGCTGCTCGATGTTGGAAATCACCAGGCCGCCCGAAACATTCGGCACCCAATAGGCGAATTTGATCGGATCGGCTTCTGCATGTGCCATGAACTGTCTCCCATTCAGGCCGTGTCGTTGATCGCTCCGGTCGCGCCGGCTCCGATATTTATTATGTTTATAGAATATATATACAAAGAAGGATTTTCCGTTTTTGGGGCGCTCTTGGGACGGAAATACCAATTTTCGCTGCCGAACCCGGCCCGCAGGTGTCAGCCCACGTGTGGACGGTGCGCGGCATTGGGGCCGATGGCCTGCGCTGACGGCAGCGTTACCAGCAGCTTGGCAATTTCAACCGCGACCGTCTGGGCATGGCGGGCGACTTCCGGCAGACCCATGAGCTCGCCGAAAGTCCCTCGTGCCAGCGGGCCGGCGACCAGGAGTGTCGCGACCGCCGCGCCGTCCCGGCCGATCGCGCGGCTGTCGAGACCTGTCTCGATGCCAAGCCCATATTGGTCCGTCCTGATCAAGCCGGCTTCCGCCAGCGAGCTTAGCGCCGGGTTCAGCTGCAGCGCCTGCCCATGGGCCGGACCGGTGGTGTTGATGACGGCAGCGAAGCGCATCGTCTCGATCCGGGTCTGCCCGCGCCGTTGAAAGCTGACAGCCAGGCTGCCGTCCTCGTCGTTCGACGCGACAAGCCTGGCGGCAATGGTGTCGACTGTACCGGCGGCATGACGCCGGTCGAGCACGGCGGCGACCTGCGGCGCGATCCTGAAGCGATGCACGTCCCAGAACACGCGCAGCTGGCGCACCAGCCTTGCCCGCTCCGGCGGCGCAAGTGCGGCCCACAGCACCGGCCCCTGGAGGCGCAGCTGATCGAAGACCGACTGCCAGTTGACGCTGGCGGCGCGCGCGGCCGCCAGCGTCAACTGGCAGTCGGTCTTCGATCAGCTGCGCCTCCAGGGGCCGGTGCTG
>NZ_RZRP01001223.1:0-1342 GCF_003997795.1 Mesorhizobium sp. M7A.F.Ca.US.005.03.2.1
CATCGAAATCGCATTGCGCGTCTCGAAGGCGGCAATACGCGCGAAAGAGTGGTGCTCCCCTTCGGCATTTCCTTTATCGACAGCCACCTGCCTGGGGGCGGTGTGGCACTTGGCGCGCTCCATGAAGTTGCCGGTGGTGGCAATGGAGCGCTCGATGGCGCCGCCGCGTCGCTTTTTGCGGCGGGCATTGCGGCCAGAACCCAAGGCAAGGTGCTGTGGTGCGTGACGCGCCAGGATCTGTTTGCGCCGGCAATCGCCCAGGTCGGACTTCACCCCGACCGGGTGATCTATGTCGAAGCCGGTGACGACAAATCCTTGCTCGCCTGCTTCGAAGAAGGTTTGCGGCATGTCGGGCTTGGGGCTGTGGTTGCCGAAGTTGCCCGGCTCTCGATGACGGCGTCGCGACGTTTACAGCTAGCATCGGAAGGCTCCGGCGCGATGGGCATCGCGATCCGCCGCTGGCGCCGCCAGACCGAAGCCGCCGATTTCGGGCAGCCGACGGCGTCTGTTACGCGCTGGCGGGTTTCTGTCTTGCCGTCGCGACCGCTTCCCGTGCCAGGCGTCGGCCGGGCACGATGGCAACTTGAATTGATCCGATCACGTGGAGGGGAAACGCTCGATATCGAAGTGGAGGCTTGTGATGCAAAGGGTCGACTCGCTCTTCCTTCCAAGCTGGTCGACCGACCGGCTCAGAAGGAAATTGGGCGACGTCTCGCCGCCACCGGATAGACCCTTGGTGCTGGTCGGGCAGCAAGGCAACCGTCGCTTGGTGGTAGCAACAGATCGCGCGGCTGTGGAAGCGGGCCTGCGGGTGGGAATGCCGGCGACGAAGGCACAGGCGCTCATTCAGGGGCTGGCGGTCATGGAGGCCGAACCCGATGCCGACGCGGAGGCATTTGAGCGTTTGGCCCTGTGGGCCTTGCGGCGCTACGCGCCGATTGTCGCCCCAGATCCTCCCGACGGATTGGTCATGGATACCACGGGCGCCGACCACCTTCATGGCGGCGAACAGTTAATGCTGGCCGATATGGTCGAACGTCTCAGCCAGGTCGGCTTCTCGGCGCGCGCAGCGATAGCGGATAGCTGGGGTGCTCTGGGGTGCTGCTCATGCGGTGGCGCGATACGTCAAGCGAACCGTCAGCGTGGTCGCCGTCAATGCAACCGTCGACGCCATTCGTCCTCTGCCCATCGCGGCACTGCGGTTGGCCGAGGGGGGCGAACCCTTCGATATCGCCGCCGAGTAAGCGCGACGGCCGGAGCCGCCGCGCGGTTCCGGCCAGTTTTCTGTTGGAGAATTTTCCGGCCGCGCCATTGGCGCGGCCGGGGACCTCGACCTAAGAAC
>NZ_RZRP01001224.1:0-1339 GCF_003997795.1 Mesorhizobium sp. M7A.F.Ca.US.005.03.2.1
GTGCTCGGCGACCTTCTCGGCCGACTCCTCGTAGAAAGCCGTGATCTGCGAGCGGTAGTCGTCGTGATCCCTGGCGATTTCGGTTGTGACGGGATAGAGCAGCGGCAATTCCGTCATTTCGGGCCGGAACTGCGCTTCGACGACTGCACGGGCGTTGCTGTTGTTGCCGCGCTTGGCGAAATAGGCCACGACATCGGCCTCGGCCAGGATGCGGGCGGCTTTTAGGGTCAGCAGTTCGGGGTCGCCAGGACCGGTGCCGACGCCAACGAGGCGGCCTTTGAGAAAGGCGTTCACAGGCCAGGCCTCGCCAATGAATTGAGCGCGGCGGCGGTCATGGCACTGCCGCCAAGCCGGCCACGCACGATGGCGTAGGGAACGCCGTAGGAATTCTCGGCCAGCGCATCCTTGGATTCGGCCGCACCGACGAAGCCGACCGGCATGCCGATGATGGCCGCCGGCTTTGGTGCGCCATCGCGCAGTTTTTCCAGGAGATAGAATAGCGCGGTCGGCGCATTGCCGATGGCAACCACAGAGCCGGCCATGCGCTCGCCCCAGAGGTCGATGGCGGCCGCCGAACGGGTGTTGCCGATTTGCCTGGCAATTTCGTGCGTACGCGGGTCGCGCAAGGTGCAGATCACCTCGTTGCCCGCCGGCAGCCTGGCGCGGGTGACGCCATGCGAGACCATTTCCGCGTCGCAGAAGATCGGCGCGCCGGCCGCCAAAGCGGTGCGGGCGGCGGCAACGAAATCCTTGGAGAACACAAAATGATTTGAAGCTTCGACCTGGCCGCAGGCATGGATCATGCGAATGGCGACATCGGCCTCAGCTTTGGAGAAGCGCGACAGATCGGCCTCGGCGCGGATGATGGCGAAGGAGCGCTCGTAGATCGCCGTGCCGTCATGGATGTAGTCGTAGGCGGCCATGCTCATTTCCGTTTTTCAGTTTGGGCCTGTCGGTAGGCCTCGGCGATACCGGCCGGCCCGAGCCTTGTCAGGCAAGCGGCGGCGGTTTCACCTTGATATCGTGTGCTGCGGATCATCGCCGCGACGCGGCCGATGCCGCGCGCGGCGTCATAGCCCGGCCTGTAGCCGGCAGGAAGGGCCTTTGCCGTCGCGTTCACGACAAGTCCGGCTCCATTTTCGCCGCCGACGATCGTCAGCGCTGCCGGACCGGGGTGGGCGCAGCCTTTGGCACAGCCGGAAATGTGAAGGGTGAAGTCGAGGATGTCGGCTGTTTCAGCGGCTATCGTCTCGGCGATGTCGCGTGTGGCGATGCGGCCGGAGGCGCAGGCCGGCATGCCCGGGCAAGCGGCAATGCGCGTGCGCGGGTCGGTGGGGGC
>NZ_RZRP01001225.1:0-1336 GCF_003997795.1 Mesorhizobium sp. M7A.F.Ca.US.005.03.2.1
GTGCAGCTTGACGGCGCCCTGCTCCTTCAATTCGTAGCGCCAACGGTCGCGGACCCGTTGCGGAATGTCGGGCATTTCCGAAATGCCCTCGGCCAATGCGCGAAAATAGAGCCCGGTGCCGCCGACAAAAATCGCTGTCCGTTCGGAGAATGTGCCGTCGTCGATCAGTTTCATCACGTCGCGCAGCCAGGCGCCGGTGGAATAGGGTGTCGCCGGATGGACATGGCCGTAGAGGAAATGCGGTGCGCGGGCGAGGTCGGCCGCCTCCGGCCGGGCGGTCAGCACGTCGAGCACCGAATAGCCCTGCATGGAATCCGTATTGACGATCACGCCACCCCTGCGCTCGGCCAGATCGAGCGCAAGCGCCGACTTGCCGCTGGCGGTCGGCCCGGCTATCAGGATCGCGTTCTTCACGCGGCCCTTGCCCGCCTGCCCGCCGGAATGTTCCATGCCGCTCATCGCCACGCTTGTTTCCCGTCCCACTGAGCGCGCTTTGTCGCTGTCGCTTGCGAATATGGCCTCACGGTCGGTCGGCGCAAGCGCTGTTGTCTGGCTGGCTGAAGGTATCGCCTGCGATCTCGTCCTGCCTGAGGCAGCCGACGCCGCCGCTGCGAGTGCCGTCTTGCGCACGGCACTCGCCAGCGAGTCGGTCGACGTGATCGTCCAAGAAGCAGAAACCCGCCGCAAGAAAATCCTGATCGCCGACATGGATTCGACCATGATCGACCAGGAATGCATCGACGAGCTGGCCGACGAGATCGGCGTAAAGGATCATGTTGCCACGATTACCGCGCGATCCATGAATGGCGAGATCGCCTTCGAACCGGCTTTGCGCGAGCGGGTGGCGTTGCTGAAGGGCCTCGACGCCACCGTGGTCGATCGCATCGTCGCCAATCGCCTGACGCTGGCCTCGGGCGGCCGTGTTCTGGTCCGGACCATGCGCGCCAACGGTGCCTGGACGGCACTCGTGTCTGGCGGGTTCGAGGTGTTCACGACGCGCATCGCCGCAATGCTCGGCTTCCAGGAGAACCGCGCCAATCGCCTGCTCGAACAGGACGGGCGCTTCACCGGCCTGGTCGGCGAACCTATCCTCGGCCGCGCCGCCAAGGCCGACGCGTTGATCGAAATTTCAGCGCGTCTCGGCCTGACGCCCGCCGACGCCATTGCCGTCGGTGACGGCGCCAATGATCTCGACATGATCCGCCTTGCCGGTACCGGTGTCGCGCTTCACGCCAAGCCGACGGTGGCGGCACAGGCCAAGGTCCGCATCGATCATGGCGACCTGACCGCGCTGCTCTATATGCAGGGCTACAGGCAGGAGGACTTTGTGCAATGA
>NZ_RZRP01001226.1:0-1334 GCF_003997795.1 Mesorhizobium sp. M7A.F.Ca.US.005.03.2.1
GGTTCAGGCTTGGCCGGCCGATCGTCGAAATCGGTTTCCAGGGCGCGCTGATGTCCTGGTCCGGCTCGATGTTCGAATATCTGATGCCGCCGCTGGTCATGAAGGAGCCGCAGGGCTCGATCCTCAACCAAACCAGCAAGCTGATCATCAAACGCCAGATCCAGTATGGCCGCCAGAAGAACGTGCCGTGGGGCATTTCGGAGGCCGCCTACAATGCCCGCGACCGCGAACTGACCTACCAATATACCAATTTCGGCGTTCCAGGCCTCGGGCTGAAGCGCGGTCTTGGCCAGAACACGGTGATCGCGCCTTACGCCACCATACTGGCGGCCCAGTTCAATCCGCGTGAAGCCGTGCTGAATCTCGCCCGATTGCGGGAGATCGGGGCGCTCGGCCGCCACGGCTACTACGATGCCGTCGACTTCACGCCGCAGCGCGTGCCGGAAGGCACGGACCATGTCGTCGTCCAGAATTATATGGCCCACCATTCGGGCATGTCGATCGCGGCGGTTGCCGACGCCATCTTCGAAGGTCGCATGCGCGACCGCTTCCACAGCGATCCGGTCATCGAATCGGCCGAACTCTTGCTGCAGGAGAGGGCGCCGCGCGACATCCCGACAGCGACCGTCAGGACCGAGGCCGACGAACGCTCCAAGGACGAGACCGAAGTCGACAGCCCCGACACCCGCATCGTGCTCAATCCGCTGCAGTCGCTGCGGTCGACCAACGTCATGTCGAACGGCCGCTATTCGGTGATGGTCAGCGCGACCGGCTCGGGCTACAGCCGCTGGGGCGATCTCTCCGTCACCCGCTGGCAGCCGGATCCGACCGAGGACCGGCTCGGCTCCTACATCTTCCTGCGTGACGCCGGCACCGGCGACTGGTGGTCGGCTACAGCCGAACCGAAGCGAGCCGCCGAGGAAAAGGCGCAGACCTTGTTCTCCGACGACAAGGCGAGCTTCGTCAAATCGGTGGGCACCTTGCGCTCCGAGGTCGAATGCATCGTCATCTCGGAAGGCAATGGCGAGGGCCGTCGGGTCACGCTCTACAATGACGGTCCGTCCGACCGTCACATCGAAGTGACCTCCTTTGCCGAGCTGGTGCTCGGCCTGGAGGCGTCCGACAACGCGCATCCGGCCTTCTCGAAGATGTTCGTGGAAACCGAAATCTCTGCGAACAACGCGGCGATCTTCGCCACGCGGCGCAAGCGCGAGACCAGCGAGCCCGATATCGCCATGGTGCATTTCGTCACCGATCCGTCCGGATCGGCGCGCGACGCCGAGGCCGAGACCGACAGGCGCGCCTTCATCGGCCGTGGCCGCACCATCGTCGAC
>NZ_RZRP01001227.1:0-1332 GCF_003997795.1 Mesorhizobium sp. M7A.F.Ca.US.005.03.2.1
ATGCAGCGGACCGTCACGGTTATCGAGAAGGCAACTGGTCGGGTGATCGGCGCACTGCCAATCGATCTTGCAGGCCAAGTTCACCAAGCCTCGGATGATGAGTATTTTGCGAAGGCGTTCGAAGCTGCAGTCGACAGCGGCCTCATCAATGAGGGTGATGCGCGTTTGGTTGAATTCCGGCTCGAATAGTCAGGCCGACCGAGGTCAGCGAATCACTCAAGCAACCCGTCCCTGCGCCGAGCGGTCAATTATTGTCGCACCGCCTGCATGACGTTTGGGGTCATGAATTCGTCGACGAAGTCACCTATTTGGCGGCAACTCTGCGTGCGTATGAGTGATCTTTTTCGTCTGCGTGGCTGCATTGTCTACGGAACAAAACGTATGGTGCGTAGTTGTATATTAGTGAAGGCTAATATGATGCTGCTTGCGTTGGGCAGTGCGCCTGAGACCGAGGCACTGTCGTCCAGGAATGCCAACGCGGAAATTCTTGGAGCGTTCGACCTCAACAACAAAACGGAGGCCAAATTCCCCATCGCCCGCCTCGGAGAGGCAATCCAGTTCGTCGCAAAAGCCTCAGTGCTCGGATATGACGCCCGGGCCGCAATGGTCTTCTATGGGGAATCTGGCACACCAAGCCTTAGGTTGATTGACTGCGACCGGCTATGGGCCAAGTACGGCGCTGCCCTGCTCGAGCCATAGACTTCGGTCTGTGGAAGCTGAGGATAAAGGTCGGGCCGTTAAGCTTGGCTTTACTTCAGATAAAGGTCACAGGGAGCCTGGAAACCGGCCTTACCGAAGGGGGAAGCCCTCACCTCTTGAGTGGAGAATGTGCTGACTTCTGAAGAATTTAAAGCTTGGCGCAACGGCCTTGGAATCAGCCAGACGGAAGCGGCGACGGCGCTGAGGCGTTTCCCGAGGGTCCATCGAGAACCACGATCGCGAGCAAAGTGGAGAAAAGGGACTGTCCCCATCCCCGAACCACGAACTCGCATGCTACGCCGTCTTGGCGCAAATCCATGCCGTGCTGGGGCCGGCGATCGGCTTCACTTTTAGATCCGTGGTTTGCTCGGGTCGAAGGGAATTGACCGCGTTCATAGCGACAGCCAATAAAAAGCCCGCCTGGGTCAGGCGGGTTCGGACGCGAAGCATCACATTGCCCAAATCCCTTGCCCGTCCACGCTAGTAGGCCGCGAACTTCGACTCTTGGCGCTGAATGCTTGGATTGCAAGTTTTTGTGGATCGATCTGGGCGCAACAGAGTTGTGGACCGCCAGCATCATTTTGGCAGGAGGGTCTAGTGCCACCTAGCATCTGCGTGTTGGTTGTCGAGGAC
>NZ_RZRP01001228.1:0-1325 GCF_003997795.1 Mesorhizobium sp. M7A.F.Ca.US.005.03.2.1
CTTGTAGACCGCACCCGTCATCACGCCGGCCAGCCGCGAACCGCCTGTGACGCCGGCGCGCGGAAATCTTTATTCACCTAGCTTCATCACCACGTCGTCAGCTCGTACGCCGACGGTTTCGGCGGCGGTCTGCGCCAGGATCGTGTAGGTGCCCTGGCCCATGTCGATCGAGGAGCTTTCGACCTCGACCGAACCATCGGCCAGGATGCGCACGAGCGCCTCGCCATAGGCGCGTCGCACCGGATAGGTGCCGGCGGCGACGCCCCAGCCGATCAACTGGTTGCCGTCGCGCATCGAGCGCGGTTCGGGTGTGCGCCTGGACCAGCCGAAGCGTTCGGCGCCTGCAGCAAAAGCCTCGCGCAACTGCCTGGTCGACCAAGCTTTTTTGGCATGTGGATCCTGCTCGGCATAGTTTCGGAGCCGGATCTCCAGCGGATCGATGCCGACCTCGTAGGCAAGCTCGTCGATGGCGCTTTCGATACCGAAGGCTGAGGGGTTTTCGCCCGGCGCGCGCATGGCGCCCGGCACCACCGAATTGACCCGTACGACATTCTGCTTCGAGGAGAAATTCGGCGTTGTGTACATGATCGAGGTGACCGATCCGAGCGGCTCGACCCACATGCCGTCGATGGATGTTTCATTGACGCCGCGATGCACGATCGACTGGATCTTTCCCTGCACGTCGGCGCCGATCGTCACCGTCTGGCGCGTCGCCGCGCGGCCGCCATAGCCGGTAAAAGTCTGCGGCCGGGTCATCACCAGCCGCACCGGCCGGCCGAGCATTTTGGCCGCACAGGCGGCCACCGCGCCATGGCTGAGCGCCAGCGCCTTGGAGCCGAAGCCGCCGCCAATATAGGGCGACACCAGCCGCACGTTCTCGAACGGCACACCGAACCATTCGGCATAGGTGCGCGCCATGCCGTCCAGCCATTGGCTCGGCTCCCACACGGTGAGGTGGTCGCCCTCCCAGCGGGCGATCAGGCCATGCGGCTCCATCGGCGCCTGGTACTCGCGCGGCGTGTTGTAGGCGGCGCAGATGCGGACCGGCGCCGAGGCAAACGCACCTTGCGCGTCGCCCCACTCCTTGGTCATGGCATCGATCGCGATGCCATCGCCGGCCTTGCCGTCGCTGAGGTCGACGATGGCAGGCGTTTCCTCATAGCTGACCTGGACCAGTGCTGCCGCCGCGACCGCCCGCTCGAAGGTCTCGGCCACCACGGCAGCGACATGCTGACCCGAAAAGGTGATGTCGCGCGCGAGTGGGCAATACGGCTTGTCGGGCGGCGGCGTGCCGAACCAGTCCGCCGCGGTTTTCAGGCTGATGA
>NZ_RZRP01001229.1:0-1323 GCF_003997795.1 Mesorhizobium sp. M7A.F.Ca.US.005.03.2.1
GGCTTCCTGTTTCCATTCGTGCCGGTGGCGCTGAACTCGATCCTGCTGGTGGCGCTCGGCTACGGCTTCCACAGGCTGGCCCGGCGCAATTATCCGCATGTGCCGGTTGCGGCGCCGGCAAACAGCCACGGCACCGGCGATCTGCCGGCGCAGCTGCGCGTGGGCTTTCGGTCGGAAGACATCGATGCCGCGCTTGGCGCACTCGACGAGACGTTCGATATCGATCGCAACGATCTCGACCGGCTGCTGCGGCAGGTCGAATTGCAGGCGATGGTGCGCGCGCACAAGACCCTTCTGTGCGAGGACATCATGTCGCGCGATGTGATCTCGGTCGATGCTCACACCTCCACCGACGCGGCGCGCCAATTGCTGCTTGACCACAACATCCGCACCTTGCCGGTCGTCAATGCGGAAGCCAGGCTGGCAGGCACGGTGGGGTTGCGCGAACTCACCCAGGCCTCGGGGACGGTTGGATCCGTCTTAACGCCCGCGGCAACAGCCGCCGCCGGCGTCGCCGCCATGGGTCTGCTGCCCGTCCTCACCGACGGCCGCAGCCATGCGGTCATCATCGTCGACGACGACAAGCGGATTCTCGGGCTGATCACCCAGACCGATCTGTTGGCGGCCACGGCGCGCCTGCAGGCTGCCTGACAAGCCTTCGCTCGCACTGTAGTGTAGCGGCCGCCGGACCCGGCAGAAAATCTTCGGGAACCTTTTGCCGGCGACAGCGTCCAATCTCCCAATCGAGATCCTGGTTCGGAGATTGGGTTGAGGAAACTTGCCATGCCTGCTGTGTTGACGGCCGTGCCTTCCGCTGTGCCAGGCGAGATGCAGCTTGTGCACCGCGCGCTGGCGCGCGACGGCGACGCCTTCCGCACCATCATCAAGACACACAATCAGCGGCTTTACCGGATCGCGCGCGGCGTCGTGCGCAATGACAGCGAGGCCGAGGACATCGTGCAGGAGGCATACGTCAAGGCCTTCGCCCATCTCGATGCGTTTCGCGGCGACTCCTCGCTCGCCACATGGCTATCGCGCATCGTCATCAACGAGGCGCTCGGCCGGCTGCGCAAAAGACGCAAAACGGTGGCGCTGCCGGAAAATCCGCAAGCCGAGATCATCCGGTTTCCCCTCAATCCCAGCGACGATCCGGAACGGACAATGGCGCAACGGCAGATCCTCCAACTGGTCGAACAGGCCACCGACAGCCTTCCCGACGTCTACCGGACGGTGTTCGTGGCGCGGGTGATCGAGGGGCTGAGCATCGAAGAGACCGCCGACCTCCTCGGCGTGCGGCCGCAAACCGTCAAGACAAGGCTACAC
>NZ_RZRP01000122.1:0-10909 GCF_003997795.1 Mesorhizobium sp. M7A.F.Ca.US.005.03.2.1
GGCATTTTCCGGAGCCGCAATTTTCGGTTGGGACGCTTTCCATACAGGCAGCCGAGCGACGCCTCTTCCGCGACGGGCAGGAGGTCTACCTGACTTGACGCGGATGGGCGGTGCTCGACTACCGTCTGCCCCAGCCCTGCACGGTCGTTTCAAAAGGGAAGATCGTGGACGCGCTTTTCGGCAGACGGCGCTGATTCATACTCTAAAAGAAAATTCGGCTTCCAGTTGCCTTGGCCATGACTTTCCTTCCCGAGAGATGGGTGACAGTTCATTCCGGATAGATGGGTTACACTTTCGGCCCTTTGCAAGGAGAGCAAGGTGCCTTGGAAGGAGTGTAACGTCATGGAAGAGCGGCTGAAGTTCGTCGCCCGGCTGCTGGACGCGAGAAGATGGCGGTGCTTTGCCGGGAGTTCGATATCTCGCGCAAGACCGGCTACAAGATCCTCACGCGCTACAACGACAGCGGCCTGGAGGGCTGACGGACCGATCGCGGCGGCCCTATCGCCACGCCAATCAGCTTCCGTTTCAAATCGAGAAGCTGATTGTGCGCCTCAAGCAAGACAAGCCGACATGGGGTGCGCCGAAGATACGCGAGCGGCTGGCCCGGCTGTATCCGGATGTGCACCGGCCCGCGATCTCGGCCGTGCATGCCGTGCTCGACCGCCACGGCATGGTCGAGCGCCGCAAGCGCAGGCGCAACAGGGCGACGGGGACACCACTTTCAAACGGCTGTCGCCCTAACGATCTTTGGTGTGCCGACTACAAGGGCGAGTTCGGCAGAGAACACGGCCGGGACAGGGGATCACAAACACTTGACCGTTCCAGACCCTGGCAGTGGCGCATCGATTGACCGTTGGCTCTGTTCGTGGGCACCGAAAATAGGGCCTTCTTGGTCCTCGGCAGAGAATATGGCCCGGACGGGGGATAACAAACACTTGACCGTTCCAGACTCTGGCAGTGGCGCATCGATTGACCGTCGACTCTGTTCGCGAGCGCCGAAAATACGGACGACCCCTATGGTCAAAGTGCACTTCTGACCTGCTAGGCACTGTTCGATAACTGGAGGCACCCGCTACGGTGCCCTCGTATTTAAGACACCTGTCAGTTTCAAGCCTGGACATTGACGCGTGGCGCGGCTGCCATTCGTTGACCGCCACGTCGAATTGCCCGCCAACCAGTGTACAGCCGCCGGTGGTCACATTGAGCAAAAGTGCCGAGATCAGGAGGGGTTTCATAAGGCCTCTTCGTTTGGCTTTGTTAACGACCCCTTTCTTGCAATTGTAGCTGACAGCAGCCTGAAAGCCCCCAGATATTCGCTGGCGCCGGTTCAGCCTACTGTCAGCTTCGATCAATAAGGCAGGAGCCTTGCCCTCATACCGGAGCTCGGCAGCCTGATGCGAATACTGCTCATTGAAGACGACGACGACCTTAGAAGTGCTGTGCACGATCATTTGGTGGCTGGTGGCCACGCGGTCGACTGGGCCGAGGGCCTGTCCGGAGCGCGCGGTCATGCAGCTGTGGCCGGCTACGACGTTATTTTGCTCGACGTTCACCTGCCGGACGGCAATGGCATCGACTATCTGCGGGAGCTGATCAAGGGGCTTGATACAACGCCGGTCATCATTCTGACAGCCCGCGATCGGATTTCGCATCGCATCGAGGGGCTCAACGCTGGCGCCGACGACTATTTGGTCAAGCCGTTCGATCTGGGGGAACTCTCGGCACGCATCCGTGCAGTGGCACGTCGCCAAGGGCATTTTCCGGAGCCGCAATTTTCGGTTGGGACGCTTTCCATACAGGCAGCCGAGCGACGCCTCTTCCGCGACGGGCAGGAGGTCCACCTGTCTGGACGCGAATGGGCGGTGCTCGACTGCCTTCTACGCCGGCCCGGTTCGGTCGTTTCAAAGGGGAGGATCGAGCACGCGCTTTATTCATTCAATTCGGAGTTCGAGAGCAACACAGTGGAGGTTTATGTCAGCCGGCTCCGCAAGAAGATCGGCGGGGATAGAATAGCAACCGTGCGTGGCTCCGGATACAGGCTCGTGGTCACATGACGAACTCGAACAGCATGACGAGAAAGCTGATATCGTGGTTAGGCGGGGCAACGCTCCTGGTTTGGATCGCCGCCCCAACCATTGCTGCGTTCATTTTTTGCAATAATGTAAACGAAAGTTCGGATGACTTGCTCCAGGGGAGCGCAGAGTACAGAGAACCAGAGCTGATCAAGGTCTTGAATGGAAAACACGTTGATCAATACAATAACCACTTGCCAACTTATGAAAAGTACTGGACCTATCGTGAGCAGGTTATTAATAAGTACGGGGTAGTGCTTATTTCTGAACCGGAAGAGGGTCAGCAGCCCTTCCCTGATGCTCCCCTGAGTAACGGCTTTTGGCGAAACGCTGATTACCGCGTCTACACAGAGGAGATCCAAGACGGCGTGTATCATCAGTTGGCCGAACCGCTTGATGGCCGCCGTACCACAATCGCGAAGGGCGCACTTTTTGTCTTCCTTCCGACACTCGTGCTCCTGCCCTTTAGCTTAGCTGTTTGGTGGATCGTGATCCGGCGCTCGCTGCGGCCAATCGAGGTACTGCGACAGCAGATCGGATCGCGCGACGGCGGCAATCTGTCACCAATGGACTTGGGCGATTTCCCGGCAGAGTTGGCTCCAATCGCGGCATCCGTCAATCGGCTTCTCGATCGTCTGCGGGCGGCTCTCGAGGCCGAACGCGAGTTCGCCGCAAACAGTGCGCATGAACTGCGCACGCCGATCGCAGGTTCAATCGCTCAGATGCAGAGATTAGTGGCCGAGCTTCCCAATGGGTCGGCCAAAATGCGTGCGCGCGGCATCGAGCAAGCGCTGTCGAGCCTTGGCCGCCTTGTCGAAAAAGTGCTTCAGCTCGCTCAAGCCGAATCGGGGGTTGGCATGGCGGATCACGCGATCGATCTTGTCCGATCGGTTCGGCTGGAAATCGATGACCTGAGGAAAAAGCCGCAATATGCCGGACGCCTGCATCTTAACGTCGACGGCTGCCCCACTTTGATGCGCAAAGTGGATGTCGATGCGTTTGGGATCCTCCTTCGTAACCTGATCGAGAATGCGCTGATACATGGACTGCCCACTGTTCCGACAACAGTTTCCGTCCAAACTGATGGAACCATCGCTATTGCAAACGCCGGACCGGTGGTGCCCCTCCCCGACCTCGAAGGGCTTACAAAGCGATTTAGTCGTGGTGCTACTCCTGCTGCGGGCTCAGGCCTTGGTCTACATATCGCTAACATGGTTATCCAGCGGATCGGTGGCAGTCTAGAGCTTGCGTCGCCCGCCCGCGGTCGCAATGATGGTTTCGAGGCGATCATACGAATTCCTCAATGACACCGGTGAATTCGACGACAGTTGGACACAGGGCGGATTGCTGGCAAGGCTGCTGACAGGGCGAACTGTACGGCAGTATGTATACGGCGTAGAAATCGTACTTCACACAACGCATTTCGGCCGCGGCAATCAATGCCGCTATCATCGTCTGAGCAGTTCGATCGAAGCGACACGACATGATCGGCAAAATCGAAGGCTCCGCCTCACCGCTCGCTCGATTTCGCCCGGGGAGAAAAAAGGCCATCCGAGAAAGTGCAAGCCGCCGCGCAAAGGCGACGTGTCCAATTGTCTGGGTGCCCCTGTGCGCCGGCCCGATCGGGTTGGCGCAGGTCCAGTAAGGACCCGGACCAACCATTCCATTTAGACGACCGGCAGGTTTTAATCGGCGTCCGGATCGCCGTCCCAAAATGCCCCAAGTATACGGCTAGAAAGGCTGCCAACGATCGAGCTTTGGTCGGAGGCGTGCTTGTCAGCGTCTTGGGTGCTTGACCGGCCTTTGCAATGGCCATCGCCATCGCAAGTATCGTGCGTGGCCAGTGAGACCGCAATTTCATCAGCCTGGAGCCGACCGTATCGGTGCTTTTTTATGATTTAGGGATTTTTCGTTTTCCTCTTGGATCATCACGGGTTTGGAGAGGATCTGGTGTTAAGTGCCATTCGGAGCGCCGGCGAACGGCCCGAAATTAATGTGGTCGAGTGATGAAGCCTCCCGAATGCGTTAAACGAGACCCTTTATGGCGGCCCTGGCTGACAACAGTCTGAAAGCTGCAAGCGGCATGCGAAAATGGGGCGATCCTGAATGACGACAGATGCTATCAACATGAAAGAGGCTCGCCCTGAAAGCTGAGCACGCTTTATGCTCAGGCTGCTGACAAGGCCAAAGCAGCGTAAGTGCGTAGTGAAATCCAAGGTCCACATGGGTCGTCGCGCGTCCCATGCGCCTGGGAAGGCGCCGGCCCGGCCAAGCTTTCCCAGCTCGTCCGCATGATGCTTCGCTGAGCGTCAATGGACGTTGGCGCGAGACCAAGGCGTCGTGCGTTGCAATCCGGACGGTCCAGGGTATCAGGAGTTTCACGGCCTCGGCCCGCTTGGCTGGCCACAGTTGAAGCTCCAACGTACCGGCTGGCACCGGGAAATTGGGCTCTGCGCTGCCTCAACGCTGATGGCACGGTCAATGCTTGCCTACCGATGGGGCCGCCCATGCCGTGATGCTGTCGGTCGACGTTCGCAAACCAGACCCTCGCGAGACCCAGCGAAGGGGCTCGCCGGTACGACGAGGGACCTTACCTCTTTATGCGCGGCATCATTATCGAGGATGACATGTTGCCTTACACGTCGTCCCTCGCGCTCGGGTCTTTGTGGGGCGGATGAAGTCCTGATCGCGGTGGCACTGCTGCATGTTTGCGTAAGACCCATCCAGTCACGATCGCGCTGTCCTTCGATGTCGCGGTGCTGATAGGCGGGCAGATCGGTGTGCGCGGCGCCCGCCAAAGGATCGTCGTCACGCCGGAGGAGGCGAGCGTCATAGCCGGCGCGCCGGCGAAAGGCGCTTTCTGTCGGATGCCCGACAATGTCGGATATCGCAAGTATCAAGGTTGGATCAAACCTTGCGAATCGGGGCTTTCTTACTTGGCACGGGGCATGCTCAGGTATCCGCAAACACCCAATGGATAACGAGCAGACTTCCCATGGCCTCACCATGCCGAAAGTTTCCCGGACGCATCCAAAGATGAGGCTCGCGTCAGGCCCAGCAACACGCTGACGGCTCATGTGGCTCGGCGTCGCGTGCCGATCCACTTTCTCCCAATAGGCGTTCGGGAGACATAGATCCTTCAAAATGAGGAACAGATCACTTTGCCAGGAACGCAGCCCATAACCCCACTCTCCCTACCAGAACTACCAAGCAAGCCCCGCACTCATGGGCTTCGCAGGACGTCCGTTGCGTCCGAGTTGGTCGGCGCGGGGCCGGCTCCGATCCCCGTCGCATGGGAGGACGGCAAGGCGAGGGATTTCGTGCTCGACAACGGCATGGAGGTGGTCGTCATTCCCAACCACCGGGCGCCGATCGTCACCCACATGGTGTGGTACAAGATCGGCAGCGCCGACGAGCCGCCGGGCAAATCCGGCATCGCCCATTTCTTCGAGCATCTGATGTTCAAGGCGACGACCAACCATGCGGGCGGCGAATTCGACCGCGCAGTGTTCGAGATCGGCGGCTCCAACAACGCCTTCACCTCCTCCGACTACACCGCCTTCTATCAGACAGTGGCGCCGTCGGCGCTCGAGCTGATGATGAGCTTCGAGGCCGACCGAATGCGAAACCTCATCCTGACCGACGATGTCGTCAAGACCGAGCGCGATGTGGTCATCGAGGAGCGCCGCTCAAGCACCGACACCAACCCGCAGGACGTTCTCCATGAGGAGATCGACGCGACGCTGTGGCAGAACCACCCCTATCGCATCCCGATCATCGGCTGGATGCAGGAGATCGAGCAGCTGAACCGCGTCGACGCCACCGTCTTCTATGAAAAGTACTACTGGCCCAACAACTCCGTGCTGATCGTGGCCGGCGATGTCGAACCGGACACGGTGCGGGCGCTGGCCGAAAAGACCTATGGCAAGGTGGCGCGCGGACCTGACCTGCCGCCGCGCATCCGGCCGGTTGAGCCCGAGCAGAACACCAGGCGCACCGTCACGCTCTCAGACGCCCGCGTCAGCGTGCCCAGTTTTTCGACGCAGTGGGTGGTGCCGTCCTACCACACCGCCAAGCCGGGCGAGGCCGAAGCGCTCGACCTGCTGGCCGAAATTCTCGGCGGCGGTAACCGCGGCCGGCTCTACCAGGCGCTCGCTGTCCAGCAAGGTATCGCTTCCAGCGCCCGCGTCTATTTCCAGGGCACTATGCTCGACGACACCAAGTTCGCCATCTATGGCGCACCGCGCGGCGATGCCAAGCTGGCTGATCTCGAAGCGGCGGCCGCTGCCGAAGTTGCCCGCATTGCCGAGGATGGTGTCAGCAACGAGGAACTAGGCAAGGCCAAGGACCACTATTTGCTCAATATGATCTTTGCGGAAGACAACCTGGACTGGCTCGCCAGCATCTACGGCTCGACGCTGGCCACCGGCGGTACCGTGAAGGATGTCGAGGAACGGCCGAATCGCATCCGCAAGGTTACCCCCGAGCAAATCAAAGCAGTTGCCGCCCGCTATCTCGCGTTCGACCGTTCGACCACGGGCTATCTCTTGCCCAAGACGGAGAATCAAGAGATGACGCTCGGCGCTCGGCCCCATGCTGCGATGAACATCCAGGAGGTGAAGTCCGAAAAGGGCATCATCGCCTGGCTGGTGGAGGACCACACAGTGGAAATCGTCAACATCGGCTTTGCCTTCAAGGGCGGCACCAAGCAGGACCCGGTCGGGAAGGAGGGGATGGCCAAACTGATGGCCGGCCTGTTCATCGAAGGCGCTGGCCATTACGACAGCGGTGCCTTCCAGGTGAAGCTCGACCATGCCGGCGCCGAAATGAGTTTGGACGCGCAAAGCGACGACATCTACGGATCGATGTGCATGCTTTCCAAAAAGCAGGACGCGGCGTTCGGCCTGCTTCGGCTCGCGCTGAACGCGCCGCGCTTCGAGCAGGGGCCGATCGATCGCGTCCGCGCCGAGATTGTCTCCCGCATCGTCGGCAGCGAGCGAGACCCTAACGCCATCGCTCAGCGCAAATGGCTGCGCGCGATCTATGGCGCGCATCCTTGTTCAAGGCTGGGAGAAGGCACAAAAGAGAGCCTGCCCGGCATCACGCCGTCCGACCTCCGCGCCTTCCACCAGGCCATTTTCGCTCGCGACGGGCTCCATATTGCCGTGGTGGGTGACATTGACGCGAACACGTTGAGGGAAAGGCTTGACCAGCTGTTTGGTGATTTGCCTGAGCAACAAACCCTCGTCCCCGTCTACGATGTCGCGCCGAAACTCGGTCAACTGGTGGAGGAGAACTACGACCTGCCGCAGACTTCGCTGACGTTGGCCTGGCCTGGCGTGAAGCCTAGCGCGCCGGATTTCTACGCGGCCGTGCTGCTGAACGACATCCTTGGCGGCTCATACTTGACTTCCCGCCTTTACGAGGAGGTACGTCAAAAACGCGGCCTTGCCTATCACGTCAGCTCTGAACTAACCCTTGACTCGCTTCTGGTTACGACAGAGACACGCTCGGACTGCGCTGCCCAAACACTGAGCATCGTGCGAGATGTGGTAAAGCAGATGGCGCAGCAAGGACCGACCGGGGCCGAGCTCAAGGCGTCGAAGAAGCACCTGATCGGCGCCTATGCCATCGACCAACTGGGCTCGACCCGCTCGATTGCAGACCGGCTCCTGGATTTGCAGATTCACAAGGCCGACGTCGACTACAACCAGCGTCGCGCCCGCAGCATCGGTCGGGTGACGCTCAAACAGGTCAAGGCGGCGGCCAAAAAGCTGCTTTCGGCCGAGCCCGCCATTTTGGTGGTCGGCCCGCCGCTGGGCGGCAAGGATGAGTAAAGAAACTCATCTCACCTTCCTTCTTCATCGGGGCTTCTCGTGGGAAGAGCGAATGTGGAGGCCCGTGGGCCAAGCAGATCATGCAGACGCGCGGAGTCGTTTTCGCCGACCTTGCGCGGCATTGGCGGTCCGGCGGCCTCTCGCCGAAATGGCGCTCCTCAGCATGTATGCCGCCTTTTTGCAGAATTCAGTCGCATGCCACCAGCAGGCATGGTGGATGAAGCAAACATCCGACTGCTTAATCCATCAATTGATGAACCGCGGGCACTCAAACTAACGAAACTGCTGTCTTTTCATCGGGCTAGCGTGGTCTACCAGCTGCTTTGCCGAGGCCCTACGACGAACCCACTGGTGCAGAATACACACTGACGGCCTGTCGACCTGGATGTTCGCTGCGTTGAGGAGGAATCCGGTATTGCCCCTGTGCCTGCCGATGATCCGCCGTCTGAAATCCCCGCACCTGTTTGGAGCCATCGACCGCCTGCCGGCACTCGGCAGACCAGTTGGCAATAAGACGTTCGAGGTCGTCAATCCGTCGACCGGCGAAGTTTTGGCAGAGCTTCCCGATATGGGCGTGGAGGAGACACGTGCTGCGGTAGACAAGGCCTATGTTGCGCAGTCGGGATGGGCCGCGTTGACGGCCCGAGAACGTAGCGACGTTCTTTGGCGATGGCATCAGCTGATCATCGACCATGCAGGCGATCTCGCCGCGATTCTGACTGCGGAAATGGGCAAGCCGCTTGCCGAAGCCATTTCAGAGGTATCGCATGCGGCGGCGTATCTGCAATGGTATGCCGAGGAGGCCAATCGCGTCTATGGCGAGACGATCTCGGCACCCTCGACAGACCGCCGAATGCTAGTGATCAAGCAGCCCATCGGCGTTGTTGGCACGATCACGCCATGGAATTTCCCGGCCTCCATGGTGGCGCGCAAAATCTCGCCGGCCTTGGCTGCGGGCTGCACAATCGTGCTCAAGCCCGCTGAACAGACGCCGCTCGTGGCTGGCGCAATGTTCGCCCTCGCCCATCAGGCCGGCTTTCCCGATGGCGTGGTCAACCTGATCTATGCGTCCGAAGGTGATCGCGTGGGCCGTGAACTCTGCACCAATTCCAAGATTCGAAAGATCAGCTTCACCGGTTCGACCGAGGTCGGACGGCTGCTGATGCGTCAGTGCTCTGACCAGATCAAGAAGGTCAGCCTTGAACTCGGCGGCAATGCACCTTTCATCATCTTCGATGATGCCGACATTGACGGTGCTGTTGACGGTGCGGTCCAGGCGAAGTTCCGCAATGCCGGCCAGACCTGCGTTTCCGCGAACCGCATTTACGTCCAATCGAGCGTTCACGATGAGTTCGTCAAGAAATTCGTGGAAAGAATCCGGCACTTGTCGGTTGGCGACGGATTCGATGCCGGAGTGGACATCGGACCGCTCATCGACAAGCATGCTCTGGCCAAGATCGAGTCTCACGTCGCAGATGCCATTGCGAAAGGCGGCACAATACGATGCGGGGGCCAGCGTATCGGCAAGAATGGCACGTTTTTCGAACCCACGGTCCTCACCGAGATTTCCAGCGTCATGGCAGTCGCGCAAGAGGAGACATTCGGGCCGCTCGCGCCGATCATTCGCTTCAACGATGCGGATCAGGTCGTGCGCGAGGCCAATGACACGATATACGGCCTCGCCGCATACTTCTATGCCTCAAACCTGAAGCGGGTCTGGCGTGTGGCAGAGGCTCTGGAATATGGCATGGTTGGCATCAACACGGGACGCATGTCCTCGGAGGCGGCACCGTTTGGCGGGATCAAACAATCCGGCATCGGGCGGGAGGGTTCCCGTCATGGCCTCGAGGACTATCTGGAAATGAAATATCTTTGCATGGGCGGGATTTGAAACCTGCTGCACTGTCTCTCCGCCCCACCGGGGGGCGGCCTGCGGTCAATGCCGCCACCTAATTGGAAGTTCCAAACGCCGTTGACCTGAAACACGGATGCCCGGCAGGAGACTGAGCTCGCTGTCGGGCCGGACATGCCTTGGGAGGGCATAAGTCAGCGCTCCTAGGGCCGATGGGCCACTCAGTTCGTGCGCCTTTTGCCGATTGCGTTGCATGTGCCGTGCCAAGCCAAAAAGCATTGATAAACCGCCGATGGATCAGCTTTTGCCCTGTTGCGCATTCTACATTGTGGGATATGCGACAATGCCCAAGCGGTTGAATCGTCGTGTTGCAGAACCCCAGACGGGTCATGACTGCTATTCTTAGGACAGTGCGCAGCAAGCCGCTACTCGCTGCACTCCAGGCACACCATTTCCATAATCAAGCGGTGGGTGCTATGTTGACCGAGCTGTCGACCAGGGAACGGTGTGAGGCCTCAGATCCCTCCATATTGTTGCACCCGCCGGTCCAACAGGACTGCAGGTCCGGCCTCAAAGGATCTTGGCTGCTATGGCGACATTGCGGTGCACGCCGCTTTCCGACCAATGATGTGCGTCCAGGTCGAGGCCGGCCCTAATGAACCACCGCCTTGGCACCCTCGCCCATCTCATTTCGGCATCGACAAGCTAGACCAGAGCGCACTTGCAAGGCGCCATGCAGTCCTGTCGGCGGGCGAACTGTTGGTGACGGGTACAGCTGCGAGCGAACGTTCATCCACCGACGCACAGCGCGGACTGTCGCTTTTCAAATTAGGAAATCTCTGTAGCCACCATTCATGAGCGCGCGGCCACGCGAGACGGCCCGACGGATGCGGTCGCGCAGATGATCGCGAGGATCCGCCCAGTCGGCATGGACGCGCCGTTGACCGATGAGAACTTCGGCGAGCTCGCGATGAGGTGCTCCGGCGAGCGAACCGTCGAGCGCACGAAGAACGAAGGACAAACGAACGCCGCGCTTTTCCGGCGCAAACAAGCGGGGGGGCAACTGTTGCCCTAGACTGAGAGCATTGAGGCACTCCAGTCCCCTCAGTCGATGCTTTAAAAGCACCGCGGGCCAGATGGCTTGCGTA
>NZ_RZRP01001230.1:0-1321 GCF_003997795.1 Mesorhizobium sp. M7A.F.Ca.US.005.03.2.1
GCCGTAGCGCTTGCCGCCGACCATGGCGGAGCCGTCCATCTTCACCTGCGCAAACAGGTCGGCGGCAAGCGCTACGGCATCACCGAAAAGTTCGGCTACAACACGATCGGCTACAACAAGACCAAGGTCGACCCGGCCGACATGCAGTCGATGGCGGCCCTGACCGGCGACAAGTACAAGGGCAAAGTCGCCATCTACGACTACTACCTGCCGGTCATCGGCATGGCCGCACTGGCGATCGGCAAGAAGACGGCCGATCTCACCGAAGCCGACCTGCCCGCCCTCAGGGACGAGCTCTTGAAGATGAAAGCCAATGCCAAGCTGGTCGGCGAAGTGACCGCCAGCCAGACGGCGCTGGCGACGGGCGAGGTCGACATACTGGTCGGCGGCGGCGAATGGGTGACGGCGGGCCTGGCCAAGGAAAACCCGGCGCTGGACTTCTCCATCCCGAAAGAAGGTGCGGTTCTGTGGTCGCAGTCGCTGGCCATGTTCAAGGATTCCAAGAACAAGGACATGGCGCTGAAGTTCATCCAGTACATTATGAGCCCGGAGGGCCAGGCGCGGCTTGCCACCTCCTCCTGCTACTGGGGCATGCCGGCCAACACCAAGGCAGCACTGACCGACGACCAGAAGAAGGTGCTGCGCTTCGACGAACAGCCGGGCTTCCTGACGCGTGCCCAGGCCTATCCGGCGCCGAACGCCGATCTCGACAAGAAGATGCAGGACATGTGGACCGAAATGCTGCAGGCGAAATGAGCCGATAGCGCTCATGAGCTCGGCTGGAAACAACCCCTTGCCCCGGGCGGGCCATACCCTGCCCCGGGCGAGCTCTGCTCTGCCCCGGGCGAGCTCTGCTCTGCCCTGGGCGCTGGTCACGCCGGCGCTCGGCTGGACGCTGCTGTTCTTCGTGCTGCCGTTCATTGCCATGGGGTTTTCCAGCCTGACGGCGCATGAGGGCGGCGGCTTCACGCTGTCCAACTACAGCCAGTTCTTCACCAACCCTTCCTACTGGCAGGCGATGGTGAACTCGCTTGAGGTGACCGCGATCGTCACCGTGGTCTCGGTGCTGCTCGCCTATCCCTTCGCCTGGATCCTCGCCGAACAGGTGCCGGAGCGCTGGCAGCGGCTGGCGCTGATGCTGGCGGTGCTGCCGTTCTGGACCTCCTATGTCGTGCGCTCCTATTCCTGGCTGCTGGCGCTGGCGCAGAACGGCGTCGTAAACCGGGCGCTGACCGGCTCCGGTCTCATCAGCGAGCCTGTGCATCTCGCCAACACGCGTTTCGCCACCATCACCGGCTTCGTGCACTTCTTCGTCATGTTG
>NZ_RZRP01001231.1:0-1317 GCF_003997795.1 Mesorhizobium sp. M7A.F.Ca.US.005.03.2.1
GGCAAATCCGAGGCCGCCGAAGAGCGCACCGAGACACGGCTGTTCGGCGGCCTCGGATTTGCCGGCCTCGACGACGCGCACGTCGAACTGCTTGAAGCGGCCAAGCCGCTGCTGCAGCCCGGCCAGCGCCTCGTCGGTCTGCTTGGTGCGATCGCCGATATCCTGGCTCTGGCTGCGGTCGACGACGAGGGCGACAACGCTTTTCAGCGGCTCGCGCTCCTCGTTGAGGAACACCGGGTTGAACAAAGCGGCGGCGAGCGCCAAAAGGGCGATGAAGCGGAAGACCGAGCCGCGCTGGCGAAACCACAGGCCGACAAGCGCCAGCAGCGCCAGCGGCACCAGCGCCAAGGCCAACAGGGGCCAGGAGATCAGCGGTTCGAAGGAAATCGACCAGTTCATCCCTTACCCTCCTCTTTTTGGGGAGGGTTTATCCGCGACCGGAGGGAACCAAACAAACTCATCTTACTGCCCCAGCCGTTCGAGCAGTATGGGCACGTGCACCTGGTCGGATTTGTAGTTGCCGGTCAGCATGTACATCATGATGTTGACGCCGGCGCGCAGCGCGTAGACGCGCTGCATCGGGTCCGCCGGTACGGTCGGCAGCAGCGGATCGCCATTCTCGTCGACCGCCCAGGCGCCGGCAAAATCATTGGCGGTGATCATGATAGGCGAGACGCCGTCGCCGGTGCGCACCGGCCGGTTCTCGGCATTGCTGGCGTCGAGCGACGCCTCGACCCACAGTGGGCTGCCGGCGAAGCGGCCGGGGAATTCGGGCAGGATGAAGAAGGATTTGGTCAGCACGTGGTCGGACGGCACCGGCTCCAGCGGCGGCACGTTGAGGTTGCCGAGGATGTCGCGCAGCCGCTCCGTCGCCGGGCTGGTCGAATCGGCGCCGATGCCGTTGGCGAACTGGTCGCGGGTGTCGAACAGCACCGTGCCGCCCTGCTGCATATAGGCGTCGATGCGGGCGATGGCGGCCTGGCTCGGCATCGGGGCGGCCGGATCGATCGGCCAGTAGATCAAAGGATAGAACGACAGCTCGTCCTTCGAAATGTCGACACCGGCTGGTGCGCCCGGTTCAAGGGCCGTCTTTTCGACCAGGAAGCGGGTCAGGCCCTCGAGCCCGGCACGGCTGATCGAATCGTCGCCCGGCACGCCGGTCAGCACATAGGCGATGCGGGTCTTCGAAATCGCCTCGATGGCAATTTCGTCACCCGGCTTGGCGTCGTCGGCGCGGGCAAGGTCGGCATGACCGAACAAGCTACCCAGCGCAATCAGGACCGCGGCGGTGGTTGCCATGGCACCGGCGCGGTCCTG
>NZ_RZRP01001232.1:0-1316 GCF_003997795.1 Mesorhizobium sp. M7A.F.Ca.US.005.03.2.1
CTCGTAGAGCGTACGGGCTTCCTCGGCCGGGCCGCGTCGCGCACCCGCGCCGAGGACCTTCCAGATGAAGATGCGCCGCTCGAGCGTGATGGTCAGGACGTAGCCTGGCTTGACCTGATCGGAAGCCTGCGCTGCTTTGTCGCGATTGATGCGGACCCGGCCGGCGACGACCAACTTCGCCGCCAGCGAGCGCGATTTCACGACGCGGGAGAAGAACAGCCATTTGTCGATGCGCTGGCGGCCTTCGGCAACCATCGAAGCGAGCCGGGTTCTACTTCTTCAATTGGTCGCGCAGAGCGGCGAGCTTGGCGAAGGGCGAATCCGGATCGAAACGCACCGGGCGCTCCTCGCGCGGCTTTGGCTGGAAGGCGGGCTTGCCGCCTTGCGGACCACCCTTGCCATCCGGCCTGCCACCCTTCCAGTCGGGACGGCCTTCGCGGCGGTCGGGACGCTCGCCCTGCGGGCGCTCGCCCTGCGGCCTGTCACGTCGCTGTTCGCCTTCGGCCTGCGGCTTGGGTTTGAACTTCGAGCGGTCGAAGCGCGGCTTGCCGGCTCCATCGCGCCGTCCTTCATGGGCCGGACGCTCTCCGGGTGCAGCGGCGGCCGGTGCGCCGGCGTCCGCAGGCGCATCGCTTCGGCCGCGCGCTTGTCCGTTGCGTTGGCGATTGTTCCTGCGGTTGTCGTCGCGGTTGCGCGGGCGCTGTTCGAAACGACCCTGACGCCACAACAGGATGGGTTTTGGCGCTTCGGCTTCCGGAGCGGGTTCCCCGGTGGCTGCTTCAGTCACCGTCACGGTTTCGTCCGGCGCGGCGTCCGTTGCCGGCGCGGCATTTGACACCAGCTCGGCCGGTGCAACTTCTTCTGCCGCTGCGGCTTCAGTCTCGGCAGCTTCAGCCTCTGCCTGCGGTTCAACCGGCGCCGGTTCAGCAGCAGCCTCGGCAACAGGCGCTTCGTCTTGCACGGTTTCGACCGGAGCGTCCGCCTGTTCTTCCACGGCAGGCGCAGCAGGTTCCGCCGCGGCGTCGGAGGTCATTTCGGTCGCCGTTTCCGAAACGGCCACTGCGTCCGATGCCGGCTCCGACCCTTCGACTGCTGCCTCTGCTGCGGCGTCCGCCGCCTTGGTCTGCTCGGCTCGTGCAGCCTCTTCCGCCGCAAGCTTCGCCATCGCTGCTTCGCGCGCGGCATTGTCCTGTGCTTCGAGCCGCGCCTTGACCTCGACGGCCGGCTTCGGCTCGGCACGGTAGCCGAGACCTTTGAGGATCTCTTCCATGTCGTCCGCGGTGGCGCCGATGATGTCGATCCTCGGCGGCGTCACC
>NZ_RZRP01001233.1:0-1308 GCF_003997795.1 Mesorhizobium sp. M7A.F.Ca.US.005.03.2.1
GCGCAAGGCATCGGCGAGTGCCTGGAGATCGGCGAGACCGAAATGTATGGCGAGCCGTTCGCGGTGCCGGAGCCGCTGGAGACGGTGTTCGTCTCCTGGTACGAGGGCGGCGAGGTGTTCCGGTCCGGGCTGACCTACCAGCGCGGCGCGGGACGGATCTTCTACTTCTCGCCCGGCCACGAGACCTATCCGATCTATCACAATCAGGGCGTGCAGCAGGTGCTGCGCAACGCCGTCCATTGGGCGCACAACCCGGCGCCGGCATGGTCCGGCATCACCAATGCGCCGAACGTGCCGACGGATGCGGCCAAGGAGAAGATCGTGCAGAAGGGGCTGCGCCTGCATGCCGATGGCGACAAGGGCCTGAGCTGATTGGGGCGGCCTGAGCTGATCGGGCCTGAGTTGCCCAAGGCGTGAGTTGATTTTGGGGGCTTGGGGCTAATGCATCGAATTCTTCTGCTCGGCACCGGCGGTATCGCCGGGCATCATGTCGAGGAGTTTGCCGGGATTCCCGGCTGCAGCATCGTCGCCTGTGTCGACCAGTTGCCCGGTCGCGCTGCGGCGTTCGCCGCGGCCAGCAAGATCGGCGATTCTTTCGAGAGCCTGGAGGCGGCGATCGCCTGGGGCCAGTTCGATGCCGCCATCAACGCGACGCCGGATGGTGCGCATAGGGCGACGACGCTGGCGCTGCTCGGCGTGGGAAAACATGTGTTTTGCGAAAAGCCGCTGGCGCCGAACTACGCCGACGCGTTTGATATGACGCAAGCGGCCGAGGCTGCCGGGGTGATCAACATGGTCAACCTCACCTATCGCAACTCACCGGCGATCCACGAGGCGCGGCGCATGGTTCAGGCCGGCGAGATCGGCGCGTTGCGCCATGTCGAGGCGAGCTACCGGCAAAGCTGGCTGGTCAGCAAATCATGGGGTGACTGGCGGGTCGAGGACAAATGGCTGTGGCGCTTGTCCAGCCGGCACGGCTCGACCGGCGTGCTGGGCGATGTCGGCATCCATATCCTGGATTTCGCCACCTATGGCGCCGGCCAGGATATCGTCAGCCTGCATGCCGATCTGGTGACGTTTCCGAAGGCCGAGGGCGAGCGCATCGGCGACTATGTGCTGGACGCCAATGACAGCGTGGCAATGACGGCGCGGCTCGATTGCGGCGCGCTTGCCACGATCGTGGCGAGCCGCTACATGACCGGTCACGCCAACGATTTGTCGCTGGCCCTGCACGGCACCCAGGGCGCTATCAAGGTCGAGACCGACGGCAAGGCATCGAGCCTGTCGGCCTGCCTCGGCGGGGATGCC
>NZ_RZRP01001234.1:0-1308 GCF_003997795.1 Mesorhizobium sp. M7A.F.Ca.US.005.03.2.1
GAAGAGTAGCGCGGAGACGCGATGACCCGCCCCTACGCGCCCGGCTATCGCATCCCCACCGACCTGCTGCTCAAGGCCTACGCCTCGGGCGTCTTCCCAATGGCAGAAAGTGCCGGCGACCCGGAGGTGTTCTGGGTGCGGCCGGAGACACGTGGCATCATCCCGCTTGACGGCTTTCACACGCCGAAAAGTCTCTGGAAAACGATCAAGAAACATCCCTTCGACATCCGTTTCGATTTCGATTTCGAGGCGACCATCGACGGCTGCGCCGAAAAGCGCGCGGAGCGGCGCTCGACCTGGATCAATGCGCCGATCCGCGAAGCCTATATCGAGTTGCATCGGATAGGCCATTGTCATTCGGTCGAAGCGTGGCGTGAGGACCGGCTGGTCGGCGGCCTCTATGGCGTGTCGCTCGGCCGGGTGTTTTTTGGCGAGAGCATGTTCGCCAGAGAGACGGACGCTTCCAAGACCTGCCTCTTCTACCTCGTCGAGCGTTTGAAGGCGCGGGGCTTTGCTCTGCTTGATACGCAGTTCACCACCGAGCACCTCAAGCGGTTCGGCGCGGTCGACGTGCCGCGCGGCAAGTATGAGAAGATGCTCGCCGATGCGTTGAAGGGCGAGGCAATATTCTATCCCTGAGGATTGAGCCTACTTCCCGGTAGCGGCTTCCAATGGCGTTTGCGAATGGAACATCATCTTCCAGCCGTTGGCGCGATGGACGTAGCCGGTGCTGACCAGCGCGGCATAAGCCTCGCCATTTTCCCGTGTCGCACGCGCCTCGTAAGTCAGCATGATGATGTCGCTGCCCGGCTCGATAATGCCCTTGAGATCCATTCGCAGGTTGCGCCAGCGGTTGGGCTTGGCCGCGGTCTTGGCCAGATCCGCATTGTCCATCGCCTGTGCCATCTGCGGAAATGCCACCAGGCATTCGGTGTCGGCGTTGGCCGCGTAGTAGGCGGAGTCGCCCGTCCAGAATCCCTTTTCGAGTTCCAGCAATTCGGCCTTGCTAGCCGTGATCCGTTTGCTGTCTGACATCGGAAGATCCTCCTTACGCATGAATGTGCGCTCGTCCGTGGCCCAACGCATTGTGGCCAGGACGGTTCCGGGGGATCAGTTGGTGTCGGTAGTATCGGGTTCCGAAGCGTCCGGCTCCGTCACATCAGGCGTTGTGACGTCCGGAGTGGTCGCGGCTTCCGGTTTGGCTGCGGCGGGCTTGGGAGCCTCCGCTTTGGTTGCGTCAGCCTTGGCTCCGTCGGGCGCCGGCACATCCGACTTCTGCTTGCAGGCCTTCAGCCAGACGTCGTAGAC
>NZ_RZRP01001235.1:0-1308 GCF_003997795.1 Mesorhizobium sp. M7A.F.Ca.US.005.03.2.1
CCCAAACCGCCTCGATCTGGCCGCGCCACGCGCCCTTGCGCGAGAGCCCGGCAAGGAAAGATATCTGCAAGGTGCCGACCACCTCGCCGCCATCCACGGCCACCGCCAGCAGCTGATTGGGATCGGCGTCGATGGCGTTGAAAGCGTCGACATAACCTTGCGCCAGCGGCAAGGAAGCGTCCTCGCGGCCGGCGCCAAGCGGGTCGTCGGCCAGCATGGCCACGATATCAGGCAGGTCGGAGGCTTGCGCACGGCGGAAGGTGATCATGGTGTCGAGATATCGCGAGGCGGCGGCAGCGGCAAGATTTGAATACGTTCCCACTAGGCGCGGGCTAAACTTCGCCCTCATAAACCCGCTGCGCCTGCGTCAGCGCCTCATCGAGCCGCGCGCCCTCGGCATATCCAGCCAGGTTCCGTGGCCGCTCCATGTCAGGCATCAGCCTCGGACACGGCTCGGCGGCGCCGACCACCATCCGCACCGGGATGACGCCGGCCCAAACCGGATGCCCGTAATCCTCCTCGTCGTCGCCGACGCCCTTGGCGCGCACCTTCGCCGATGCCTCTTCAATACGCATGCCGATCACCGTCGTCGCCTTGGCCTCCTGCGCCGAGATCGGCCTCAGGGTCTCGCTCCGGCCGGGATAGAAACGGTCGACGACGCCGGCCAGCGCCTTCAGTTTCTCCTGCGGCTCGTCGACGATTCGCGCCGTGCCGAAACACATCGCCGAGCGATAGTTGGCCGAATGGTTGAAGCCCGAGCGCGCCAGCACCAGCCCGTCGAGATGCGACACCGTGAGACAGGCCGGCGTGCCGCCGCGCAGATTGCGCAGCATGCGGCTGGCCGACGAGCCGTGCCAGTACAGCATGTCGTCCTCGCGCCAGTGGATGGTCGGCGTGCAATAGGGCTGGCCGTCGAACGTATAGGCGACATGGCACAGCAGCCCGGCATCCAGCACCGCGAAGACTGCCGCATGGTCGTAGCTGCCGCGCTCGTGCAGGCGCTTGACGCGGTTGCGGCTGGTGGTCGGAAAACTGGCTGGCGTGTCGTTCACGGCTTGCATCCTTGGTTGTCGTCTGCCAACCATGCGCCATGACATTGGTCGATAAAAGAACCAATCCCATGAAGAAAAACCAGACCAATTTTCCGGATTGGTCGGCGCTGATCCCGGTCCTGCCGGGCGACGGCCCGCGCAGCCGCGAGCTCTATGCGGCGCTCAGGCGGCTGATCGAGACCGGCGCGCTGGCCGCCGGGGCGAAACTGCCGACCACCCGGGATCTCGCACAGCGCTTCGGCCTGTCGCGTTCGGC
>NZ_RZRP01001236.1:0-1305 GCF_003997795.1 Mesorhizobium sp. M7A.F.Ca.US.005.03.2.1
TTCCTCTGCCGCTGCGGCCATTCCGCCAACAAGCCGTTCTGCGATGGCACGCACAAGAAAGTGGGGTTTGTCGGGTAGGTTGGCGCTTCGGCCAACGCTGCCAATCTCCGCCTTGGCCCAGCGCTCGCAGCTTTATCGACCCGCCCGCATCGGCTAAAGGCAGGGGCAGACAGACTTCCCAGCCGGACCGCCGCCAAAAATGACAGCCAAGACCAAGCCAAAACCGTTGTTCCTCGGGATCGACACCGGCGGCACCTATACCGATGCCGTGTTGTGGTCTGAAACGGAAGGCCCGCAAGAAGGGCCGAACAAGGGCAAGGTGCTGGCCAAGGCCAAGGCGCTGACCACCAGGCATGATCTTGCCGTCGGCATTTCCGGCGCCGTCGACGCGGTGCTGCAGAAAGCCGGAACCGATCCGGCTGATATCAAGCTGGTGTCGATGTCGACGACGCTTGCCACCAACGCGCTCGTCGAGGGCCAGGGCGGCCGCGTCGCGCTGGTGATGATCGGCTTTTCCGAGGGCGACCTCGCCCGCGACGGGCTGAAGGCCGCGCTCGGCACCGATCCGGTGGTTTTTTGTCCGGGCGGCCACGACGTGCATGGCAATGCCGCCAAGCTCGATCTGTCCGGACTGGAAGCGGCGCTGCCGGAACTCGGCGCCTCGGTGTCCGGCTTTGCCGTCTGCGCCTACTTCGCCACCCGCAATCCGGCGCATGAGATCGCCGCCCGCGAGTTGATCCGCGACAAGTCCGGCCTGCCGGTCACATCGAGCCACGAGCTGTCGGCCAAGCTCGGCGGCCCGCGCCGGGCGCTGACCACTTTGCTCAACGCCAGGCTGATCTCGATGATCGACCGGCTGGTGGCAGCGACCGAAGGCTTTCTCGAGGCGCGCAACATCGCAGCACCGCTGATGGTGGTGCGCGGCGATGGCGCGCTGGTTTCAGCCGCTTTTGCCCGCCAGCGACCGATCGAGACCATCCTGTCCGGCCCGGCCGCCAGCCTGGTCGGCGCCCGCCACATGACCGGGCTCGACAATGCTGTGGTGTCCGACATCGGCGGCACCACCACCGACGTCGCCGTGCTCGACGGCGGCCGTCCCAGGCTCGATCCGGAAGGCGCCACCGTCGGCGGCTTCCGCACCATGGTCGAGGCCGTCGCCATGCGCACCTTCGGCCTCGGCGGCGATTCCGAAGTGGCGCTGGAGGATGGCGCGCTCAACCCGAAGATCCTGCTCGGGCCGCGCCGCCTGGTGCCGCTGGCGCTGGCCGGCATGGCGCATGGCGACGGCCTCGACCATGGTGCGGA
>NZ_RZRP01001237.1:0-1304 GCF_003997795.1 Mesorhizobium sp. M7A.F.Ca.US.005.03.2.1
GGCATCGGCGCCGTGCCGGTGACCGGGCTTGCGGCCGAAGCGGGGCTGACGATCGACAATGGCATTGCAGTCGATGCCGAGCTGCGCAGCAGCGATCCCGACATCTTTGCCGCCGGCGATTGCTGCTCGTTTCCGCTCGCCGTCTATGGCGGCCGCCGCGTGCGGCTGGAAGCCTGGCGCAACGCCCAGGAACAGGGCGCGCTGGCGGCCAGGAACATGCTCGGCGCCGGCGAGGCGCATGCGGCGGTGCCGTGGTTCTGGTCGGATCAATATGGTCTGTCCCTGCAGATCGCCGGGCTCTCCGACGAGGGCAAAAACACCGTGCGCCGCGATCTCGGCGACGGCGCCTTCATCCTCTTCCATTTGGCTGAAGACGGCAGGCTGGTCGCGGCCAGCGGCATCGGCCCCGGCAACGCGGTCGCCCGCGACATCAGGCTGGCCGAAATGCTGATCGCCAAGCGCGCCAAGCCGGCGCCGGAAGCGCTGGGCTCGCAGGACGTGAAGCTGAAGTCGTTGTTGGCGGCCTGAGCCTACGCTCCCCCTTTTTGGGGGCCGCTGCGCAGCTGCGGGATGGGAGTGCGGCACCGCCCCTAACCTTCGGTCCGACCTGCCCTACAAGGGGCAGGTAAAGGCTCTGAACCCCAGCCCTAAAACAGCGCCTTCAGCTCCGGCAGTTTGTCGTTCACCAGCCAACCATAATAATTCTCTTCCGGCAGCTTTTCGGGCTCACCGGCGGCGCGGCGCCTGTCGTTCTCCGCCTTCAGGGCATAAGCGCGCTGCTCCGGATTGCCGACATTGTAGAGCGTGGCGGTCAGCCCGGGATTGCCCGAAATGTCGAAGCCGGCAATGCTTTTATAGGCATCGATCGATTTCCTGATCGTCGCGGCGACGTAGGGCAGCGTCAGGTCGGGATCCATGATGGTCTTGTAGACCGAATTGGGATCGCCGACGTCGAGCTTGGGCAGGCCCGAAACCTTGTGCACCAGATCGCTCATCTGCAGGGCGGTCAGCGGATTGAGCTGGCCGAGGCCGAAGGTCTGGCCGGCATAATAAGGCTGGAAGAAGGTGGCGCCGAAGCGGTCGTCGGGAAAGCTGGTCCCGCCGACCGACTTGCCGCGAAACGAACGGTTCCACACCTGTTCGCGGCATTCCCACAGATCGTAGCTGTCGGACATCCCCGTGCATTTCTTGAATTCCGGCCGCTGGACGAAGTCGGTGATGTCCTCGCCGTCATAGGCGAAGGACAGCTTGCTGGAGAGATAGGAGATCGCCTTGACATAGTAGGTCTGCAGCCGGTCATAAGC
>NZ_RZRP01001238.1:0-1303 GCF_003997795.1 Mesorhizobium sp. M7A.F.Ca.US.005.03.2.1
CGCCGGCGCCGATCGCAAGGTGCTGGAGGACGTCTTTGCCGAAAACCTCGCCTTCGCGGCGGAAAAGCTGGAGCAGGCCGGCATCAGGCTGCTGATCGAGCCGATCAACACGCGCGATATCCCGGGCTTTTTTCTCAATTATACCGATCAGGCGTTGGTGCTTATCGACCGTGTCGGGTCGAAGAACCTGTTCCTGCAATACGACATCTATCACATGCAGATCATGGAGGGGGATCTCGCCCGTACCATCGAGGTAAACCTCGACCGCATCGCGCATATCCAGCTTGCGGACAATCCAGGCCGTCACGAGCCGGGGACGGGCGAGATCAATTTTCCCTTCCTGTACGAGCACATCGACCGCATCGGCTATTCGGGGTGGATCGGGGCGGAATACAAGCCGAAGGCCGGGACGGAGGCTGGGCTGGGGTGGTTTCAAGCATTAGCCGGGCAGGGAAGTGCTGCGGCCTAGCCAACGCCGCGCCCCCTCATCCGGCCCTTCGGGCCACCTTCCCCCGAGGGGAGAAGAGACAGGCACCAACGTCGGCTTCTCTTCTCCCCTCGGGGGAAGATGGCCGCGCTAGCGGCCGGATGAGGGGGCGTTTCACACAAGCAACTGGAGAACCAAAATGGAAACCATCGGCTTCATCGGCCTCGGCATCATGGGCGCACCGATGGCGGGGCACCTGTTGGACGCGGGCTACAGGGTCATAGCCAGCGACCATCGATCGAAATTCTCAGCCGATCTCGTCGCCAAGGGCCTAACGTCAGTCACCGGCCATGCTGCCGTGGCGAAGGCCGCCGACATCATCATTCTGATGGTGCCCGACACACCGCAGGTCGCCGATGTGCTGTTTAACGAGAATGGCGTCGCGTCCGGTCTGACCAAAGGCAAGCTGGTCATCGACATGAGCTCGATCTCACCGATCGAGACCAAGATTTTTGCCAGGAAAATCAACGATCTAGGCTGCGACTATCTCGACGCGCCGGTCTCGGGCGGCGAGGTTGGCGCCAAGGCGGCGTCGCTCACCATCATGGTCGGCGGCGAGGAGAAACCCTTCGAGCGCGCCAAGCCCGTGTTCGAGAAGATGGGCAAGAACATCACCCTGGTCGGGCCCAACGGCGTTGGCCAGACCACCAAGGTGGCCAACCAGATCGTCGTTGCGCTGACTATTGAAGCCGTCGCCGAAGCGCTTGTTTTTGCTTCGAAAGCCGGCGCGGATCCGGCCAAGGTCAGGCAGGCGCTGATGGGCGGGCTGGCGGCTTCGCGCATTCTGGAAGTGCATGGCGAGCGTATGGTCAAGCG
>NZ_RZRP01001239.1:0-1295 GCF_003997795.1 Mesorhizobium sp. M7A.F.Ca.US.005.03.2.1
CCGGGCGACCCTGCCCCGGCGCGCGGATGGCGGTCAGCGCAAAGCCGTCGACCTGGTTGTCGGCGGCGGTCAGGCCCGTCAGCGACAGCCTGTCGGCGGTTTCCCAGACGACACGGGCGGCATTTTTCGACAAAAGCGTGTTGAAGGCGGCTTCATCGCCTTTTGCCGCCAGGCCGTCGGCAAGCACGGCGACACTGGCCCCGGGCAAGGTCTCCAGCACGCCGGCGACGCGGGCATAGACGGCGGGCCGGTCGGTCGGGATCGGCCGCGGCTTGGCGGCGCGCAGCCGGTCAAGGGCGGTGGCGGCATCGAACGGGCCGATCTCGGCATTGGCTTTTTCGGCGGTGAAGGCGATGACGACCGGCACGCCGTTGGAGCCGGCGTCGTTGATCAGCCGCTCGGCGGTGGCGACGCGTTTGCCCCAGTCGGCGGCACTTGCCCAGTCATTGTCGATGACCAGGGCAAGGGCGGCTCCTTCGGCCGGCAGCTTTTCACGCGGATTGAAGACCGGGTCGGCCAATGCCGCGACGATGAGGGCCGCCATCAAGAGCCTGAGCAGCGTCAGCCACCACGGACTCTGCTGCGGCGTCTCCTCGCGCTTCAGTACGCGCGCCAGGATCTTCAGCGGCGGGAAGATCTCGGTCTGCGGCTTGGGCGGCGTCAGCCTGAGCAGCCACCAGATCACCGGCAGTGCCAGCAGGCCCCACAGCACCATGGGGGCGCCAAAGGAGAGCGGCAGCCAACTCATGCGACAGCCTTTCCTGGCCGATCGCCACCAGCGATGCCTGCACGACCGCCAGCGGTCGGCCTGACCGAGGGGCCATCAGTGGTCATCGCCATGTGCAGTCGCACCAGCGCGTCGGAGGCGAGCCGATCGGTGTGGTTGACGGTAAAGCTCCAGCCAAGCCGCTTGCACCAGGCGGCCAGTTCGTGGCGGCGGGCGGTGTAGAGCAGGCGATACTCATCACCCAGCATTTCGGCGCGGCCGGCGGTCAGCTTGTCGCCGGTCTCGGGATCGGTGAATTCGGTGCGGCCGGCATAGGGGAAGGTCTCCTCGGCCGGGTCGGCGACCTCGATCAGGTGGGCGCGCACGCCGTGGCGGGCCAGCACGTCGAGCCAGGCCATCGTCTCCTCGACGGGATCGAGGAAGTCGCTGACGATGACGATGTCGCAGAAGCGCCTGATGTCGGACAGGTCGGGTTTTGCCGGCAGCTCGCCGGCATGCATCAACTGGGCGGCAATTCGTTCGGCGCCGTTGCGGGCGGTGAACGGGTCGGTGAGGCCCGGCCAGGCGA
>NZ_RZRP01000123.1:0-10858 GCF_003997795.1 Mesorhizobium sp. M7A.F.Ca.US.005.03.2.1
GGCTACTATGTCCGCATAGCACCACCCGACAGCGCCGAGGCCGGTTCGCCGAAGGACGGCTATGTCCCGATCAAGAACCGGCCACCCGGCGACACCAACCGGCCGGCCGAGCAAATCGTCAGTCCGGATGCGCTTGCACTTGTCCGCTTCGGCCTGCGGGCGGCCGACGACCCGCGCATGACAGACACGGTCAAGGTCATCGACGCGCAATTGCGCTGCGATCTGCCGCAAGGGCCGCTCTGGTATCGCTACAACGGCGACGGCTATGGCGAGCATGAAGATGGCGCACCTTTCGACGGCACCGGCCAGGGTCGCCCCTGGCCGCTGCTGGCCGGCGAACGCGCCCACTATGAGCTGGCGGCCGGGCGTAGGGAAAAGGCAGCCAGCCTGCTGGCAGCGCTGGAAGGCTCGGCCGGACCGGGCGGCCTGTTGCCGGAGCAGGTCTGGGACGGCGCCGATATGCCGGAGCGCGAACTGCTGCACGGCCGCCCCTCGGGCAGCGCCATGCCGCTGGTCTGGGCGCATTCGGAGCATATCAAGCTGTTGCGCTCGCTGCGCGACGGCGCGGTCTTCGACATGCCGCCGCAAGGCGTCAAGCGGTATATCGAGGCCAAGACAGTGTCGCCGTTCCGGACATGGCGGTTCAACAACAAGATCCGCACGGTCCCGGCCGGCAAGACACTGCGCGTCGAACTGTTGGCTCCGGCTACAGTCCATTGGAGCACCGACAACTGGGCGACCGCCCACGACAGCCAGACGGTGGAGAACGATTTCGGCATCCATCTTGCCGATCTGGCCGTCTCTGGCCTTCCCAAGGGAAGCACGCTGACCTTCACTTTTTTCTGGCCCGGGGCCGGCGATTGGGAGAATGTCGACTTCTCCGTCATCTCAGGCGACCAGGACAGCCAGCAGACCTTCCCTCGATAACCCCGCAAATCTCCTAGAAAACAGGGACGAAACCATGCAGATCGGAATGATGGGACTGGGCCGGATGGGCGCCAACATGGTCCGGCGCCTGATGCGCGACGGCCACGAATGCGTCGTCTACGACATCAACCCGGCCAGCGTCGCGGCCCTGGTGACCGACGGCGCGTCAGGGGCGGCCTCGATGGAAGAATTCATCGGCAAGCTGGCCAAGCCGCGCTGTGTGTGGCTGATGCTGCCGGCGGCGATCACCGGCAGGATCATCGACCAGGTGGCGGCCCTGATGGAGCCCGGCGACATCGTCGTCGACGGCGGCAATTCCTATTATCACGACGCCGTCGACCAGGCCGCGAAACTGGCCGGCAAGGGCATCCATCTTGTCGATGTCGGCACCAGCGGCGGCGTCTGGGGCCTGGAGCGTGGCTACTGCCTGATGATCGGCGGTCCCGACGTGGCGGTGCAGCACCTCGATTCGATCTTCGCCACGCTGGCGCCGGGCGCCGATGCCGGCTCCAATCCGTCCAGGGATGCCGGGACCGCGCCCTTCGGCTATCTGCATTGCGGACCGAGCGGCGCCGGCCACTTCGTCAAGATGGTGCACAACGGCATCGAATATGGCGTCATGGCCGCCTATGCCGAAGGCATGAACATCCTGAAATCGGCCAATGCAGGCAAGCGGCAACGGACGGCGGACGCCGAGACCAGCCCGCTGGAAAACCCGCAATACTACCAGTTCGACATCGACCTCCCCCAGGTGGCCGAGGTCTGGCGGCATGGCAGCGTTATCGGCTCCTGGCTGCTCGACCTGACGGCCGGCGCCTTGAAGAGCGATCCGGGCCTGGTGAATTTCGGCGGCCGCGTTTCGGATTCCGGCGAAGGCCGCTGGACGCTGAAGGCGGCCATCGACACCGGCGTGCCGGCTCCGGTGCTGTCCTCGGCGCTGTTCGACCGCTTCTCCTCGCAGGGCGAATCCGAATTCGCCGACAAGCTGCTCTCCGCCATGCGCTATGCCTTTGGCGGCCATGTTGAGAAGCCGAAGGCCGGCAAGTGAGGACAGCGGGGGAGACACGCGCATGAGCCAGGAACGGTCCGACACGCTGGTGCTCTTCGGGGCCACCGGCGACCTCGCCCACAAGAAGATATTTCCAGCCCTTTACCAGATGGTCGCCAAGGGCACGCTTACCGAACCGGTGATCGGCGTCGCCTTCGATGCCTGGGACCTCAAGCAATTGCAGGCGCGCGCGCGTGACGGCATCGTCAATGCGCTCGGCAAGATCGACGAAAAAGCCTTCGCCAAATTCGCCTCGCTGCTGCGCTACGTCAGCGGCGACTACCGTGACGGAGCGACGTTCGAGAAACTGAAGAGCGCGCTCGGCACCGCACAGCGACCGCTGCATTACATGGCGGTGCCGCCGACCATGTTCGAGACCGTCGTCCAGGGGCTGGAGCAGTCGGGCACGGCGCATGGCGCGCGGCTGATGGTGGAAAAGCCCTTCGGTCACGATCTGCAATCGGCGCGCTGGCTGAACCGGGTCCTGCATCTGGTGTTCGACGAGCAGTCGATCTTCCGCATCGACCACTACCTGGGCAAGGAAGCGATCCAGAACCTGCTCTATTTCCGCTTCGCCAATTCCTTCCTCGAGCCGATCTGGAACCGCAACTACGTCGAGAGCGTGCAGATCACCATGGCCGAGGATTTCGGCGTCGAGGGACGTGGCCGCTTCTATGACGATGTCGGCTGCATCAGGGACGTCATCGAGAACCATCTGCTCAACATCCTGTTGCTGCTTGCCATGGAGCCGCCTGTCGGCCGCTCCGCCGACGATCTGATCGACGAGAAGGTGCAGGTGCTGCGCGCGATCAGGACGCTGACCAAAGACGATGTCGTGCGCGGCCAGTTCACCGGCTATCTCACTGAACCCGGCGTCGCGCCGAACTCGCCCGTCGAGACCTTCGCGGCGGTGCGTTTCTTCGTCGACACCTGGCGCTGGCAGGACGTGCCGTTTTTCATCCGCGCCGGCAAGAACATGCCGGTGCATGTCACCGAAGTGGTGGTGCGGCTGAAGCGGCCACCGCTCGATGTCTTCGATCCGATCAAGCCCGCCGACCAGAACTACGTCCGCTTCCGCATCGACCCACAGGTGGTGATCGCCATCGGAGCACAGCGCAAGGCGCCGGGCGACGACATGATCGGCGAGCAGGTCGAACTGACGGCGCTCGACGACTCGAAGGGCGACATGCCGCCCTATGAACGCTTGATAGGCGACGCCATGAACGGCAACGGCCAGCTGTTCACCCGCCAGGACGCCAGCGAACTGGCCTGGCGCATCGTCGGCCCGGTGCTTGGCGACACCACGCCGCCGCACCTCTACGAGCCGCTCACATGGGGACCGGCGGACGTCATGGCCGGGTTCGGGCCACCCAATGGCTGGATCGATCCGGTGAAGTGAGAGGAACCACGCGATGGCCAAGGCAGTGAAGCAACCAGCATCGGGCACCGAGACGCCGGATGCTGAAAAGATCGTGCTCACGATCGACATCGGCGGCTCGCACGTCAAGATCCTCACCAGCGCCGGCGGCGCGGAGCGCCGCGCCGATTCGGGGCCGGGGCTGACGCCGCAACAGATGATCGATACCGTGAAGAAGCTCGCCGAAGGCCTGTCCTACGACGTCGTCTCGATGGGCTATCCCGGTCCGGTCAACCACAACAGGCCGCTCGCCGACCCCGCCAATCTCGGCAGGGGCTGGGCTGGTTTCGACTTTGCGGGCGCGTTCGGCAAACCGGTGAAAGTGGTCAATGACGCGCTGATGCAGGCCATCGGCAGCTACGAGGGCGGGCGCATGCTGTTCCTCGGGCTCGGCACCGGGCTCGGTGCGGCGATGATTGCCGACAACGTCGCCCAACCGATGGAACTCGCGCATCTGCCCTACAAGAAGGGCAAGAGCTTCGAGGATTATGTCGGCGAACGCGGCCTGGAAAAGCGCGGCAAGAAGAAATGGCGCAAATACGTCTTCGACGTCGTCGACCGGCTCCGTGCCGCCATGCAGCCTGACTATGTCGTCATTGGTGGCGGCAACGTCGACAAGCTCGATGAATTGCCCGCCGACTCCAGGCGCGGCGACAACACACGCGCCTTCGAAGGCGGGTTTCGTTTGTGGCGCGACAAGGCGCTGATAGTCTGATACTGTTATTGTTTAATATAGTTGTTCAAAATAACGTGTGACCTGCCATCAAGTCGTTGCAATACGCAGATTTGCCGACTAGGAATTCCGCGCTACAACAACGCCAATTCGTCCCGTGGACGCACGAAGGACGCCATAGCATTTTGATTTCGCGCATGATCCTTTCCGGAAGTCGAATCCGATTTTCAGGTCATTCGCTGTAGACGGAGAAATAGAGTGACCGACGATAGCAACAGTGCCCGTAAAGACATCGATCTGCTCGAGCTGACCGCCCACATCGTGTCCGCTTACGTCGAGAAGAACCGCTTGCCTGCCTCCGGCCTGGCCGACCTCATCGCCAGCGTCAGCGCCTCGATAAGCGGGCTCGGCAAGCCTGCGGTCCCGGTGGCTGCCCCGCTGGTCCCGGCGGTCAATCCCAAGAAGTCGGTGACGCCCGATTTCATCATCTGCCTCGAAGACGGCAAGAAGTTCAAATCGCTGAAGCGTCACATCGGTGTGCATTTCGGCCTGACGCCGGACGCCTATCGCGCCAAATGGGGCTTGCCGTCGGACTATCCGATGGTCGCTCCCAACTACGCGGCCTCGCGTTCGCTGCTGGCGAAGTCGATCGGCCTCGGCCGCAAGGCCGCCCCCGTCAAGGCGCCCGCCAAGGGCAGGAAGGCCAAGGCCTCGGCCTGAACATTCAGTCCTGAGCCAACAGTTAGGACGACTGGAACAGAAGCCTGCCGGCGAATCCGCCTTGGCAGGCTTCATGTTCTTATGGCTTGGATGGACCGGACGGGTTCCTAGAGCAATTCCAGGAAAAGTGTGAAACGGTTTTCCGTCCGGAATTGCGTAAAAACAAGGAGTTAGAGCGGGTCGCCGTTTCCGTGAAACGGTGAACTGCTCTTGGGGAGTGAGCCATGAACTACACCAGGATGGTGATCGAGAAAGAGGCGCCGGAAGAATACGGCTACGACCGTATCCGCTTCAATCTTTCCGAAAGCTCGATCGCCGACCAGAAGCTCTCCGACATCGGCCTGTCGCTGCCCGATCTCACGCTTTTCTATGGCGAGCATCGCGGCGACAAGCAGTTGCGTGCACTGATATCGGCGCAGGATGCCGGCATTTCGCCGGATGATGTCCTGGTCACCGCCGGTGCCGCCGGCGCGCTGTTCATCATCTCGACCTCGCTTTTGTCGGCCAACGACCATCTCGTCGTCATCCGGCCCAACTACGCCACCAACATCGAAACCCCAAGGGCGATCGGCTGCGCCATCAGCTTTGTCGACCTGGCCTTCGAGGAAGGCTTCGCCATCGACGTCGAACGCGTCAAGGCCGCGATTCGGCCGGACACGAAGCTGATCAGCGTCACCTGCCCGCACAACCCGACCGGCACGATGATGAGCCGAGCCGAGCTCGATGCGCTGGTGGCGCTTGCCGAAAGCAGCGACTGCCATCTGCTGGTCGACGAGACCTATCGCGACCTCTCCTACGGCAGGCGGCTGCCGACGGCTGCCTCACTGAGCCCGAAGGCGATCAGCGTCTCGTCATTGTCCAAGGCCTTCGGCATTCCCGGCATCCGCATCGGCTGGCTGATCACCAGGGATGCGGTGCTTCAGGAAAAATTCCTCGCCGCAAAGGAGCAGATTGGCATCTGCGGCAGCGTCATCGACGAAGGCATTGCCCGCGGCATGCTCGAGCGCCGGGACGCCTTCCTGGCGACACTGCTGCCCGAAATGGCCAAGCGCCGCGACATCGTCCAGGCCTGGATCGACCGCGAACCGCTGGTCGACTGGATCAGGCCCGAAGGCGGTGTCGTAGGCTTCCCGCGCCTCGATGTCGAACCCGGCTTCGACCTCGACCGGTTCTATGCGAACCTGCTGGAGAACCATGGAACCTATGTCGGACCCGGCCACTGGTTCGAGATGGAAAAACGCTTCTTCCGCGTCGGCTTCGGCTGGCCGACGGAAGCCGAATTGCGCGGCGGCCTCGACGCCATCTCCGTCGCGCTGCGGCAGTAACTTCCGCGTGCCGGCGATGGAACGGGCTGAAAATTCCTTGATCCAGCACTGATTTTGACGCATATCCGCGGCGAACTGAGCTAAAAGTTCCGCCAGCCGGACCAGCGCCCATCGTGGAAGTGCCCCGCCAGCTGACGCCACTGCAAAGGGGCCTCTTAAATCATGACCGCCGAACAGATATCACCGGACCAGCGCTATGCCGCGTTCCGCCACCGCTCCTTCCTGAGTTATTGGGCGGCGCGTTTCCTCACCACATTCGCCACCATGATCGTGTCCGTCGCGGTCGGCTGGCAGATGTACGATTTGACCCGCGACCCGCTCGATCTCGGCCTGGTCGGCATCGTCCAATTCCTGCCGTCGCTGCTTCTGGTGCTGGTCACCGGTGTCGTCGCCGACCGCTTCGGCCGCCGCCTGATCATGGCGCTGGCGGTCGTGGTGGAGGCGATGTGCGCGCTGGCGCTGCTGTTCCTGGCGCTGCGCGGCATCAGCGGGCCGCTGCCGATCTTCTGCGTGCTTGCCATGTTCGGCGTCGCCCGCGCCTTCTTCGGTCCGGCCTCGGCCTCGCTGTTCGCCAATCTGGTGCCGCCTCAGGATTTCGCCAACGCCATCGCCTGGAATTCATCGGCCTGGCAGACGGCGACCATCGTCGGACCCGTCGCCGGCGGCCTGCTCTACGGCGTGTCGCCGGAAGCGGCCTACGGAACCGCCGCTGTCCTGATGCTTGTGTCCGGGCTGCTGATCTTCACCATCCCGAAGCCGTCGCAGCGCACCGAGTCGGACAAGCCGACGATGCAGCACCTGCTCGGCGGGTTCAGCTACATCTGGAGCGAGAAGATCGTGCTCGGCGCCATCTCGCTCGATCTGTTCGCCGTGCTCCTGTCCGGCGCCTCGGCGCTGCTGCCGGTCTATGCGCGCGACATCCTCCAGCTCGGCCCGTGGGGCCTCGGCCTGCTGCGCTCGGCGCCCAGCATCGGCGCCATTTGCGTCGCCATCTGGCTGGCCGGGCATCCACTTCGCAACCACGCGGGCATGATCATGCTGGCCGCCGCAGCCTCGTTCGGCGCCTTCACCGTGGTTTTCGGCCTGTCGACCATCACCTGGCTGTCGATCGTGGCATTGGTCTTCCTTGGCGCCACCGATATGTTCAGCGTCTACATCAGGGAGACGCTGATCCAGCTGTGGACGCCCGACGAGGTGCGCGGCCGCGTCAACGCCGTTAACCAGGTCTTTGTCGGCGCCTCCAACGAGGTCGGCGAATTCCGCGCCGGCACGATGGCCGCACTGATCGGCACGGTGCCGGCCGTGGTGATCGGCGGCATCGGCGCCATCGCCGTCGCGGGCCTGTGGGTGGTGCTGTTTCCGCAACTGCGCAAGGTGCGCCACCTCAACGGGCGCAACTGATCTTCCCACGGTTGACAGCCGACGTGCCTAGCCCATGCCACAGGAGCTCTCATGATCACTTGCTACCTGAAATACGTCATCGACCCCTACAAGCTTGCCGAGTTCGAAGATTATGGTCGTCGCTGGATAGCTCTGGTCAACCGCCTCGGCGGAAACCATCACGGCTATTTCCTTCCAAGCGAAGGGGCGAGCAACATCGCCTATGCCATGTTCAGCTTCCCGAGCCTTGCCGACTACGAGGACTATCGCAAACGGATGGCTGCCGACCCGGAATGCCAGGAAGTGTTCGAAATGGAAAAACGCAATCGCAGCATTCTCAGCTACGAGCGCAGCTTCCTGCGGCCGGTGCTCGAACCTTAATGCATGTCGCCCAAAAGTGGCCCCGGTTTTGGGAGAACGACATGCATGAAGACAAAGACCTAAAGCGGGTCGCCTGAAATCCGTTCAGACGACGGTTCAGCTATCTGCTCGGCTTGCCGAAGATCATCCGCAAAAACTCGTCCAGCCAGCGCTTGAGATGCATGTCCCAGATCAGCCGGCCGCCGAGATGATCGCGGCCGGGCTGGGCACCGGGCAATTCGAAGCGATGCGCGCCGCGCACCACCCAGCGCTGCATCATCACCCTGGTCAGTTCGCCATGGAACTGGATGCCCCAGGCATTGTCGCCGTAGCGGAAGGCCTGGTTGGGATAGGTTTCGGCCGTCGCCAGCAGCGTCGCGTCCCTGGGCAGCGAAAAACCCTCGCGGTGGAACTGGTAGACCATCTCCGGCCAGTGCATCAGTTGCTTGCCGGCTTCGGTCGCCTTCAGGGGATACCAGCCAACCTCGACCAGCCCTTCACCATGACCCTCGACCTTGCCGCCGAGACAGTTGACCAGCATCTGCGCGCCGAGACAGATGCCGAGACATGGCCGGTTCTCCCTCAGCGGTATTTCCAGCCAGTTGGTCTCGCGGCGGACGAACTCGTCGTCGTCATTGGCGCTCATCGGGCCGCCGAACACCACCGTGCCGGCGTGGTCGTCCAGTGTTTCGGGCAAGGCGTCGCCAAGCGGCGGCCGGCGGATGTCGAGATCGAAACCTTCTTCCAGCAACATATGGCCGACACGCCCCGGGCTCGAACTCTCCTGATGCAGCACGATCAGGATCTTTGGCTTCGAACTCGTTTGGCGTGGCATGGGAAGGCGAAGATCCTATTCGTCGCTCGATGTTCCGGTGGCGCCGGGCGCGTGCGCCGCCGCCTTGCGGCGCGCCTCGACGCGATCGTGGCGTTCGACGCCGATCAGCTCGGCGACGCGCCAGACGGTGTTGTCCTCGAGCTCGTGCAACTCGCCGTCGGCATAGACGATTTCCCACATCAGGCCGATGAAGGCCTTGCGCGCATCGGCATCGAGATGGCGCTTCAGGACGCTGGTGAAGGCATAGAGATCGATCGCCTCGTTGTCGGCCCGCTCGCCGGCAGCGGCCAACGCTTCGAGTTCGGCGCCGCTGATCGAGTAGCTCTCGGCCAGCACCGCCTTGAACCGCTCCCACTCGACATCCTGGCGCACGCCATCGGCGTTCATCACATGGTAGAGCAGCGCCGAGGCGGCGACACGCGGATCGTCCGTGCTGGCATGCGTGCCGGCACCGGCCGGCAAATCCCTGAGAAACGACAGAACGCGTTCAAACATAGATCCATACCCCAACGGCCTGACGGCCTGCCCAACTCAAAACAACCGAAACCGGCGCGGCGATTTCTCCGCTTCCTCGTCCGGATCGACGCCGGGATCGTCCGGCAGCCGCGCAAGCTCCTCGGCCGGCTCGACGCCTTCGGCATCGCTCGGCACCGCGGCGAAGGCCGCTGCCGTGATTGGCCTGACATGATCTTCTTCGCGACTTTCAGCTTGCTTGCCCGCCGACGTCTCGCCACCGGCGTCGTCGATCACTTCGATCGGCCTTTTTTCGCTCGTCGGCTTTGCCAATGCTTCAATAACCGGTGCCGCACCCGCTGGCGCGTCATCATGGCTGTCGATCAACTGGCCAAGACGCTCCATCGGCGCGCGCCACTCGAAGGCGTCGAGCCGGCCGGTGATCGGCGATACCGGAGCCCAGCGTTCCGATACCACGCCGTCTGCGACCCAGGCCGGATCGCGCGGCGCCCGCAGCGCCCTGGACAACAGCTGCCGAACTTTGCCCTGATCGCCGGTCTCGGCCTCCTCGATGTCGGCGAGCAGCAGATAGGCGCCCTCGCGACGGTCCATCCGGATCGCCGCCTCGGCCTCGCGGCGGGCGGTCGCGAAATCCTGCGCGTCGAGCGCGGCGCGCGCCACCGTCATCGACGATTCGGCGTGGTTCTTCTTCATCTCCTGCAGCTTCTTCGCCCGGTTGAGGCGGTCGAGCACCGCGTCGCCCGGCCTTGCATGGGTATAGAGCTCGGCGATCTCCGGATGCGGCTCGGCCTTCCACGCCGCCTCGAGTATCTTCGAGCCCTTGCGCACATCGTTCTGCTTGAACAGTGCGGCCGCGGCGGCCACGGCGGCAGGCGCGAAATCGGGCCTGAGCTTGTTCGCCTCGATCGCGGCCGTCCTGGCGGCGGCGGGATCGCTGTCGGCAAGCGCCTGCGCCTTGGCGGTCAGCAGCACGGCGCGGCGGCGGTTGGCGGCATCGCGTTCGATCTGCCGTGTCGCTTTCTGCGCGTCGACGAGTTTCAGGGCGCCGTCCCAGTCGCCGCGCGCGGTCAGCTCTTCCAGCGTCGATTCCGCCGCCCAGGCCAGTTGCGGCGCCACAGCGGCGGCGCGGCCGGCATAATGCCTGGCGGCGTTGCGGTCGCCGAGCCGTTCGGCTTCCAGATAAAGCCCGCGCAAACCCAGCAGCCGCATTTCGGGATCGTCGAGCATGCTCTCGAATTTCTGCCGCGCGCCTTCATGATCGCCTTCGAGCAGCGACGCCTGCGCTTCGAGCAGGTGGATCAGCGGCTCCTGGTCGGAACGGATCAGCTTGGCGGCTTCCTTGGTCTTCTTGCGGGCCAGCGCGCCATCACCGGCGCCGGCGGCAATCATGCCGGTCGACAGCGCCTGATAGCCACGATCGCGGCGGCGGACACGGAAATAGCGCGAGATGGTGTAAGGGCTGTTCCACAGCGCCTTGAGCAGCCACCACAGGATCATCACCGCAGCGACCACGGCAACGACAGCCACCGCCGCCACCATCAGGCTGACCTGGTATTGATAGCCGTTGAAAGTGACGACCATGTCGCCCGGCCGGTCGGCCAGCCAGGCAAAGCCCAACCCGAGCGCGAAAACGACGATGAGGAAGGCGAGCAGGCGGATCATTGTGTTGCCCTCATGCCTTCATCGCGCCCGAGATCAG
>NZ_RZRP01001240.1:0-1294 GCF_003997795.1 Mesorhizobium sp. M7A.F.Ca.US.005.03.2.1
GCTACGCCAAGATACGCGCCGCGCTCGCCAACAGTTATGATCTCGGCGCGAACCGGCCGGACATTCAGGTGGTGGATGTCGATCTGCTCGGCGACCGCCATTTGCGGCTGCAGCACAAGGTCAATGACGGCATCCTTCTCGAGGATGCCAGCCGCGACGCCACGCTTCGTCACATCCGCAGGCTTTGGGGTTATGAAGTCAGCCTGGCGGCCATGGATGCCGAGACCGGCGCGACGATCCACGAACGCTCGACGAGCCAGATCGCGGGATGACGGCACCCGGTCTCCCGGCGCACATCAGGCGTCGCCGGCTGGCCTGATCCTCAGCCTTGCGATCCGGTTCTTGTCGCGTTTCATGACGATGAAGCGCTTGCCGTGGAACGTAAAAGCCTGCTTCTCCTCGGGGATCGATTGCGTCTCGTGGATGACGAGGCCGGCAATGGTGGTTGCCTCCTCATCCGGCAGGTTCCAGTCGAGAGCCCGGTTGAGGTCACGGATCGGCACCGTACCGTCGACGACCACGGAGCCGTCGGCCTCCTGCTTGACGCCCTGTATGTCGACATCGTGCTCGTCGGCGATCTCGCCGACGATCTCCTCGATAATGTCCTCCAGCGTCACCAGCCCTTCGACCTCGCCATATTCGTCGACGACGACGGCGAAATGCGCCTTGCGGCGAAGGAAGGCGTTGAGCTGTTCCTGCAAGGTCGTGGTGTCGGGCACGAACCAGGGTTTCGAAGCGATCTTCATCACGTCGATCCTGGAGAAATCGTTGCCGACTTCGTTCAAGGCGCGCAGCAGATCCTTTGCATGCAGCACGCCGACGATGTTGTCGAGCGAACCTTTCCACAGCGGCATGCGGGTGTGCGGGCTTTGCAAAATCTCGCGCACCACCGCTTCCGGCGCATTGTCGGCATTGACCGAGCGCATGTTGGTGCGGTGGACCATGATGTCGGAGACTTCGAGTTCGGCGAGATCGAACAGGCCGCCGACGCGGTCGCGATCCTCGCGCACCACCTGGCCGTCGCGGCGGAAATCGTCGACCGCGCCGCGCAATTCGTCCTGGCTGGAACGCTGCGGCTCGATGCGCGAAAGCTCGTACCCGAACATGGCAAGCAGGCGCGTGCGCACGGCAACGAGCAGCACGATGAGGATGGCAAGGACGGCGACAACGATCCAGCCGGGCTCGTTCATCTCCGGTCGCTTTCCTTTGGGTGGTTTTCCCTCAGAAACGACAGCACTTCCGATGCCGGAACATCCTTGGCAATGAAAGCCTGGCCGACGCCGCGCGTCAGGAT
>NZ_RZRP01001241.1:0-1292 GCF_003997795.1 Mesorhizobium sp. M7A.F.Ca.US.005.03.2.1
GGCATGGTCCTTGCCGCAGAGCTGCGAGCACTGGCCGTAAAAAATACCTTCCTTCTCCGCCTTGAACCAGGTCTCGTTGGTGCGACCCGGAACGGCGTCGATCTTGATGCCGAACGACGGCATGGCGAAGGAGTGGATCACGTCGGTCGCGGTGACGAGCACGCGGGTCATGGTGTTGACCGGCACGACCAGCTCGTTGTCGACGGCCAGCAGGCGCGGGTAGACCTTGCGGTCCTCCTTGCCGGCAGCGGCGCGTTCGGCGTCCTGGAGGATCGCGGAGTTGAAAGAGAGCGTGTTGTCGGTCTGGTACTCGTAGTCCCAGTTCCACTGGTTGCCGGTCGCCTTGACGGTCAGCTTTGCTTCTTCCGGCGGCGTGTATTGCGCGGTCAGCAACTGGAACGAGGGGATAGCGATGAGGAGCAGGATGACGACAGGTCCGATCGTCCAGATCAACTCGATCCACGTGTTGTGGCTGGTCTTGGACGGAACCGGGTTGGCGCTCGCGCGGAATCTGATGATGCAATAGGCGAGAAGAATCAGCACCAGGATGGTGATCGGGACGATGAACCACATCGTGTAGTTCCCGAACCACTCGATCTGCCGCATCATGTCGGTCGCCGGCGCCTGGAAGGTTGTCTCCCAGTTCTTGGGCTGGTCGGCATGGGCGGATGCGCCGGCGAAAAACGTGATAGCGGCACAAGCACTTAGAAACTTGGCACTTGCTGGAACCTTGGCGTTTGCCAGGAAATTTCTCATCGCCCTCATCGTCTCCCAGTTCCTCGCTGTGGTACCCACGAGAATAACGAACAATGCCGGGACGGGAATCCCGACAGTTTCAAGCTGGTTCAAACCATACTCTTTTTCCCTCCGCAAGAAAGGAGCGGACGAAACCGTGCGGCATTTTTGCGCGCAAGCCCGGATGTGCCTTTGGAGGCAGCCGCGGCAGCCCCGAATCGCCTACATTGAACCCACAGCGGCATTCCCGCGGGCCGCACGTGCCGAACGTCGCAATTCGGGCGAAATTGGCAGGGAAAAGCGCCGTATTGGCTTTTTCGGGGCAGACCTGGTGCGGTCTCGTCCTTTACTTGGCTTTGGCGCGGCTTAAAGTGCCGTGATTCGCAATGGAGCCGTCATGAATTACTGGCTTTCGAGAAACTCTCGGTTTTCGAGAAACTGGGCGAAGGTCATCTTTTTCGCCGCCCTGTCTGGCATCGGCTTGTCCGCGATCGTGTCCGGCACGGCGAACGCCGCGCAACCGAGCGGTACCGTTCGCTCGACGCATGGCGCATGGT
>NZ_RZRP01001242.1:0-1290 GCF_003997795.1 Mesorhizobium sp. M7A.F.Ca.US.005.03.2.1
CCGCTACCGCATTGCTGCCGGCAGCGCCAGTCTGGCCGGCCTGCGCACAGCCGTGAACGCCGGTGTCGCACTGACGCTGCGAACGGCTCGCTTTGCCCATTCCGGGATTGTCGAGGCGCCGCGCCAGCTTGGCCTGCCGCAGGTGCCTTTGGCTGAGTTCGCCATCCGGCTGCGCGCCGGTGCCGATGGATCGGCAGCCGATCTGGCGACCCTGCTCAGCGCCAACCTTGCCTTGTCGGGCTGAATACCCAACGAACCCGACCTTGCGGTCCCAAGTGGCAAAGAAAAAGCCGACCTTGCGGTCGGCAAGCGGCAAAGAAAAAGCCGACCTTACGGTCGGCTTGGAGTAGGACGGGCCGAGGGGTTTGGGGGGACTTGGGGATGGCCCGTCGCAGCAATAATGCCTGACCCGGATGATGGTTCCATGACTGTGTCGCTTTTTTAAGAAATATTTGACGCCATGCGTTGCGAGCGCGCCATCAGCCAATCCCGCCCCGCATGGGCGAACACTGCGGTGAGCACGACGGCGCCGCCGATCATGCTGGCGGCTGGTGCAATCTCGCCCAGGAACAGGAAGGCAAACAGGATCGCGAACGGCACTTCGGCCGAACCGAGAAGCCCGGATTCGGCCGGCGGGATGAGTCGTGCGCCCTCCGTCCACAGGATCGAGGACAGCGCGAAGGACGCGCCGAAAGTGGTGAGCAGAACGGCATCTCTCGGCGAAACCGCCAGCGGATCGGTGACGAACCAACCGAGCACGAACAACAGGAATGCCGACACCGCACCGGCCCACACCACGGGCGTGTCGCGGAAGGCGCGAACCATGATCATGTAAAGGCCGCTGCCGATGGTCATCAGCAGTGCCAGTCCGTCGCCGAACAGATTGCCGGTGCCGAAGCCGGACCAGACCATGATCGCCACGCCGCACAGCGACACTGCGGCGGCGACCATCGTCTGCAACCGGAAGGTTTCGCGCGTCAGAACCCAGGCCAGCAGCGCCGTGACGAAAGGTGCTGTGGCATAGATGACAGCGACATTGGCGACGAAGGTGAACTTGAACGCCGAGATGAAAGCGATGCTGGCCAGCGCGCCTTCCACCGCCAGCAGCCAGCCGCGCCAGCCAAGCCGCAGGGTCTCACGCCCACCGGAACGGTGACGCCGCCACAGCACATAGAAGCTGATCAGGATCGCGCCGACAAAGCCGCGCCAGCAGATGATGGTCAACGGGTCGGCGTGGATTGATTTCGTCAGCACGCCCGTCAGGCCGAAGACGGCGGCTGAGGACGACAC
>NZ_RZRP01001243.1:0-1282 GCF_003997795.1 Mesorhizobium sp. M7A.F.Ca.US.005.03.2.1
GTGCTGGCCACCGGCCACGACGAGGAGCCGGCGCAAGGCCATGCCATCAGGATGGGATCGGAAGCCGACACAGCACTTCCGCCCGGCGCCGGCGTCATGGTGCTGGGCACCGGCCTCAGCATGGTCGATGCTTTCCTGGCGCTGGAGCAACGCGGCCATCGCGGCGACATCATAGCTGTGTCCAGGCGCGGCCTGCTGCCCTCGCCGCATCGCAAGGGCAATCCGATCAAGCTCGACGTCGCCGACATTCCGCTCGGCACGCAGCTCTCCTATTTCGTCGGCTGGTTCCGCGACCTGATCAAGGAAAACCAGAAGGCCGGCATCGACTGGCGTGACGTCGTCGACGGGCTGCGGCCGTTCAACCAGAAGATCTGGCAGAACTGGCCGCCTTCCGCCAAGCGCCGCTTCGTCGAGCACACCAAGGCCTGGTGGGACATCCACCGCCATCGCATGGCGCCCGAGGTCTACGCCCGTATCACCGAGGCCGTGCAATCCGGCCGCATCCGCCTGGTCGCCGGCCGCGTCGTCGACATTGCGCGCAACGGCGAATTCACCGTCCAGGTCCAGTCGCGTCACACGCAGCGTCTCGAGACCTTCGAGGTCGCCCGCATCTACGATTGCTCTGGCATCGTGAGGGACATCTCGACCTCGTCGAACAGCGTCGTGCGCTCGCTGGTCGACCGCGGCCTGGCAAGGCCGGATCCGCTGCGCATCGGCCTCGACGTATCGACCAAATGCGAGATCATCGCCGGCGACGGAACCGTTTCGGCCAAGATCCTCGCCGTCGGCCCGCTGACGCGCGGCACCTTCTTCGAGATCGACGCCATCCCCGATATCCGCGTGCAGTGTGCGAGGCTGAGCAAGCAGCTGCTGGGCTAGGCTGTGTCGTAGATGATGCCGGCCTGCAAATGGCGGCTTCCTGTGCTTCCGGTGCTCACGTACCCAAAAGTACGCTCCGCTCCGGTTCTCGGAATCTGCCATTTTCGGCTCGCCTGACCTGAATCTCAACACACCCTCCAAGCCTTTGAGGCACAAACCGGAATTTCATTCCGCATCTGGCCGGTTGATTGGCACGATCTATCTTCTTTCCGACTGCAAAGGGCTGGAAAAGAGGCTACGCTGCCGCCCTGCCCAGAGGCGGTCGCTTGGTCATGGAGCATCGATATGAGCGAGCATGAGATCGCCGCACTGGACAGTGCCCCCTCGGAAGCCGAATTGTCCCGCCTGCGTCCGCCCTACAAGTCGGTGCTCGACCTGATCGGCCAGACGCCGGTGGTCGAGC
>NZ_RZRP01001244.1:0-1280 GCF_003997795.1 Mesorhizobium sp. M7A.F.Ca.US.005.03.2.1
GTATGGCGAGAAGGCCGGCGACATCATCGCGCTGGGTGGCGACGAGATGATTTCCCGGCTCTACTGGTACACGGCCGAATATGGCCTGATGCAGGAGGCCGGCCAGCCGCTGAAGGCCTTTGGCGCCGGCCTTATGTCGTCGTTTACCGAGCTGCAGTTCGCGGTCGAAGGCAAGGACGCCCACCACGTGCCCTTCGACCTGGAAACGGTGATGCGCACCGGCTACGAGATCGACAAGTTCCAGCGCGCCTATTTCGTGCTGCCGTCCTTCGACGCCTTGCGCGATGCCTTCCAGACCGCCGATTTCGCGGCAATCGTCGCCCGGCGCAAGGACCAGCCGGCGCTCGACCCGGCGACGCTCTAGAGCAATTCCAGGAAAAGTGTGAAACGGTTTTCCGTCCGGAATTGCGTCAAACAAAGAGTTAGAGCGGATCGCCGTTCCGTGAAACGGTGAACTGCCCTAGGCAGCATGCTGCCCTGCAGCCGTCAGGCGGTGACCACCTTGCTGAGATGGTCGCCCAGCCGGCAGGCCAGCGCGGTGATCGTCGTCGTCGGGTTGCATTGACCCGACGTGCAGAACACCGAGGAGCCGCCGACATAGAGATTGTCCATGCCGTGCACCTTGCAGTTGGCGTCGACCACGCTCTTGCTGATGTCGGTGCCCATGCGCGTGCCGCCCATATGGTGATGGCCCGCCGTCTCGTCGTTGGTCGGATAGTCCTGACCATTGCTGATCCAGTCGGCAATGCGCACGCGGCCGAGATTCTTCTCGATCAGCGTTGCGCCGAACAGTCTGAGCCCTTCGAGAAGGGTGCGATGTTCCAGTTCGGATTTCTTCCAGTGCAGTTCGATGCGCGGCACGCCGGCATGGTCGACATCGGTCTTCGACAACTCGATCTGGTTGGAGGCCAGCGGCGCCTGTTCCCAGGCGACGTAGAGCTGGGCCGCGCAGCGCAGTCTCTGACTGAGCTGGTAGGACATCCATTCCGCCATGCTGGGCGCCGTGCAGGCGAGGTCGGCGATAAGGCTCTTGACCCCGGGATACGGCGTCTCGATCAGCCGGATGCCGAAATTCATGATCTGCAGCCGCTCCATGGCGGCGAGTGTCGGCGAGAAGAAGGCCTCGTTGACGGCGTCGACCTCGAACGCGTTATAGTCGGCCAGGATGGCGTTGCCACCCTCGAAGGTCGGATGCTCCATCCAGTAGCGGCCAAGCGCAGTTGCATTCGGCGCGACGCCGCCGTTCGAGCGCTGGTTGGACCACAGAAGCAGCCGCGAAT
>NZ_RZRP01001245.1:0-1278 GCF_003997795.1 Mesorhizobium sp. M7A.F.Ca.US.005.03.2.1
TATCGGCGCAGAGCGGGCTTGCCGCCTCCACCGCCTACCGCATGCTGACGACGCTGCAAAACCACGGAATGGTCGAATTCGACACATCAGACCAGTTGTGGTCGATCGGCGTCGAGACCTACCGTATGGGCGCGGCCTTCCTGCGCCGCCGCAAGCTGGTCGACCGCGCGCGTGTCGTCATGCAGGAGCTGATGGAGAGAACCGGCGAGACCGCCAATCTCGGCGTCGCCGAGGACGATTGCGTGGTCTTCGTCAGCCAGGTCGAGACGCATCAGGCGATCCGCGCCTTCTTCCGGCCGGGCACGCGCAGCCCCTTCCATGCGTCGGGCATCGGCAAGGCGGTGCTGGCGCATCTCGAGCCGGAGCGCGTCGGAACCATGCTGCGCAAGGCAGGCCTGCAGCGCTTCACCGACAGGACGCTGTCCGACATTTCGGCGCTTGCCCACGATCTGGCGCGGATCAAGCTGCGCGGCTGGTCGGTCGACGACGAGGAGCGGCACCCCGGCATGCGTTGCGTGGCAGCCGCCATCTTCAACGAATTCGGCGAGCCGATCGGCGGCGTTTCGGTGTCAGGGCCGACGGTGCGGGTGACGCCGGAGCGGCTGGCCGAGATCGGCCCGCTGGTGCGCGATGCGGCAGCCGAGGTGACCAGGATGATCGGTGGCGTGCGAGCCGACTGATCAGCCCGCCCCGGGCAGCGCGCTCCTGGTCGCGATATCAAAGAAATCGAGAAGGATGGCCATGCCGACGCCGCAGGCGGTGAATATCAGGCCGGCCATGAAGATGCGGTTGGCGCGTTCATAGATGCGCCGCTGCAGGCATTTCGTGTGGAGCAGCAGCGAGAGCGCCCGCATCTGCAAGGCAATGCCGGCCAGGATCGGCAGGACGGCGACAAGATGGTAGGTCTGCCACGGGATCGGGTTGGCGGCCCAATGGGTGATGAAGCCCAGCGAAAACGCCAGCAGGATGCCGACGGTGGTGACGGTGCCGTTGCGGAAAATCGTTTCGACCAGGTCTTCCCTGGGGTCCTGCTCGTCCAAGGGTCTCTCCCCGCGTTTCGCGGTCCAGGATAGACGCTCGGAAAATCTCTGTACACTGTCCGATCTGTCGCCGGACCAATCCCTTCAGTTCTGCGCTGAAGCGGCCGATGGAGCACGCACCGCTACCATCCAGACAACAGAAGAGGGGCTCGCATGGGCCCCTCTGTTGCTGAACGGGTCCTCCTCCCCTCAGAGACGGCAATAGTGGCGATATCCGTCGTGGCCGAGATAGGTATCG
>NZ_RZRP01001246.1:0-1277 GCF_003997795.1 Mesorhizobium sp. M7A.F.Ca.US.005.03.2.1
CATTGCGATGGCGCATGCTCGGCCGAGCCGTTCGCCAGCCACAGCGTGCCGTCATCCGCATAGGCTAGTGCGGTGATGCAGCTGATCCCGGCCGGCAGTGAAACGTCGCTGCCGCCAATCAGCAACTTGCCGCTTTCCAGCCCGACCGTCAGTTCGCCCAATGGCGACAGCGCCAGCGCGGTGACGGCAGACGGAAAGGTCTCGACCACGACAGGTTGCGCTCCAGCAGCAATCGAATGGATGGCGTTGCCGCTGGAGACCAGCAGCCTGTCACCGGTAACCAGCAGATTATCCGGTTCCGTCAGCTCGGCAAAAGCCGGCGCATCATCCAGCCGCGTATTGGGGCGAAAAGCGCCGTCGAGCGGCGGGATGGTCACCGCCTTGCCGCGGAACAGGTCGAGCACCGGGTCGAGGATCATGGCTTTGCTCCCCAATAGGAAGCGGGGCTGGTCCAGTTCGGGTCGGCGCCTGCAATCTTGTAGCGGCCGATGCGGTTGTTGAGGATGCCGCCGACGAACAGATACCCCTTGTGCTCGCGCATCGAGGTGACCATCGGGTGCGCGCCGCCGGTGAGGTCGCCCATCGCCTCGACGATGCCGCCCTTCTCTGTGAATTTCACCACGCCGCCGGTGTTGATGTTGGGGAACAGCCATTCGTCCTGCGGCAGCCGGCGCGTCATGCGCTTGCGCATGTCGGGATGGCGCAGCGACAGGTCGAAGCTCGGCGTGCGCATGCCGAGCCACGCCATCCAGTAATTGCCGTCGGAGGCGCGGTTGATGTTGTCGGGATAGCCCGGCATGTCGCGGATGACGCATTCGGCGGTGCCGGCCTTCGGCCCCTCCAGCCAATAGCGGTGCACGCGGCAGGCCCAGCTTTCGGCGAAGAACAGCGACTTGCCGTCATGCGCCATGCACACACCGTTGGTGTAGCGATAGCCGTCGAGCAACGTCTTCGTCGAGCCGTCCTTCGGGTCGTAGACCAGCAGCCGGCCGGTGGCGCGGTTCTCGATCGAATCCAGCGCCCAGTCATGCGCATCGTAGCGCTTGGTCGAGTCGGTGAAATAGATGCGCCCATCGGGTGCGATGTCGCAGTCATTGGGGTCACGCAGCCGTGCATCGTCGACGATCGAGGTCAACGAGCGCGACGTTTCGGCCGACAGTCTTTTGACCTCACGATCCGGCGAGACGGAGTAGAGCCCCATCGCGCCGACGCAGCTGATCAGATTGCCTGATTTGTCGAAGGCCAGCCCCAGCGGGAAACCGCCGATGTGGGCAAAC
>NZ_RZRP01001247.1:0-1276 GCF_003997795.1 Mesorhizobium sp. M7A.F.Ca.US.005.03.2.1
GGTATCGGAGTCTGCGTCGTAGCTGGCATAGCGATCGTAGCAGCGGCGGACATGCCACGAGCCACCGCCTTCGTCGACATAGACGGTGCGCGGCTGGGCGAGCAGGCTGCCGAGGACGAAGCCGCCGACGCCGGCAGCAATGCCGATGCCGATTTCGCGGTTGTGGTGATGGCTGTGGGCGGCCGAAGGCTGCACGGTGCCGGCCAGCGTGGCGGCGGCGACGGCGGTGGCGATAAGGCCGGAAACGAGTGTGTTCTTGAACATGACGATCTCCTTGCTTCGTTGACCGAGGCGATCCATCCGCCTCTTGATCATCTGTCGTCGCAGCCAGGAAAAAGGTTCGAACTTTTTTGATTTTTCTGAGATCCGGGAAATCGGATGGACCGAGGTCCACGCTGACGGCGACTGGAAGAGGTTGGAGAGGACGTTGATGCGGCCAATCTCCCCCATTTGCTGGGGCTACGCCATGCACATACCCGCTATGACTGGGGTGACTGATCGGCCCGAGGCCCGATTGCCGCGTGGGTCCCCCAATCCGTCGCTGCTTCGCAGCGCCACCTTTCCCCCTCCGGAGGGAAAGGAAAGGAGCGTTGCTGGGCGAGCGTTGACGGCAAAAGCTTGGCGCCTTCCCTCTACCCCGTCGATCGGGGGAGCGGTGGCTCGGCGGGGCCGAGACGGAGTGGGACCAGCGCCGCATAAGGCAATGCATGCGCCAAGCTGCCATGCACTCTATCGCCAAAGACCAGTTGCTTGGAAATGTGTGCATGCCGTAGCTTGCCGGGGATCAGCAGCTTTGCCGCCTTACTTCACGAGGTGATCGCCGAACGCAAAAAGGGCGGCCGAAGCCGCCCTCTTGGGGAATTGGGTCCCTCCATCAAAGGAAAATGATCACCCTGCCGTGCCTGTGGTGATGGTTGTGGTGGTGGTTGTAGTGCTTCCACCAGAACTTCTTGAAGTGCTTCTTGTGATGGTTGTGGTGGTGATGATGATGGCCATGCATGCCGTGGGCTGACGACGTGCCGACAGTGCCGGCGAGCGCGCCGGTGGCGACGAAGATGGCGACGAGGCCCGAGGTAAGAGTGCGCTTGAACATGATGATCTCCTGGATCTTTTGATCGAGGCGACCCATTCGCCTCTGACCATCAGTCGGCGCGGCGCAGCAAAAGGTTCGAAAGGTTGAGGAGATTTTTTGTGGGACGCCGTTGACGCCAGCGCGGCGACGGCAAGGACACCAATGACCCGTCGCCCCCTATTCCCCTATTCCCCTATTCCCCTA
>NZ_RZRP01001248.1:0-1274 GCF_003997795.1 Mesorhizobium sp. M7A.F.Ca.US.005.03.2.1
GGTTTACACCACGAATTGTGGCGGCTGATAGCAGAATCATGCCGCGCTGTCCACAGCGGAAATGAATTTGCGGTGCCAGCCGCAGTCTGTTTGCCTTGAGATAAGGAGCCGACTAGGCCGTCGCGAGGTGCAGCCGCTCGAAATCCTCGAAGAACTCGCCGTAGTCGCAGGTGATCTCCTCGCCCACGGCGATGTCGCGGGTCGCGGTGGCCCCGCCATATTGCGAAAAATCCGTATTCGGATTGCTGGAATGGTTCATGAAGCGGCCATTGTCGACTTCATAGACCATGAAACCTGGCCGGTCGGGGCTGGGATAGGCATAGCGGTCGAGCAGTTCCCTGAGATGCGGGGGGGCCGCTTCGTATTTGTCCATGGGGACCAGTCGGTCGAAATCCGGATCGAGCCGCCAGATCGAAGCCCCTTTCCTGATCGGCTCCGCAGCGAACACGCCGACGCCTTCGATCGCACTCGCAGTCACATAGGTTCTGATCAACAACATAGTTCCAGACCCCGCTTTTGGACAGAAACGGCATCGCCAAATCGCGGCGAAAAATCAAGACCGGCCGTCTGCCTGGCGGCTATGAACATGCATTCCGGACGCGAAAAGTCTTCACGTCCGGTTGATCGACACGCCGCCATCGGCAAACAGAGCGGCTCCGGTGGTAAAGCTCGAGGCATCGGAGGCGAGATAGAGCGCCGAGCGAGCGATCTCCTCCGGCATAGCGACACGCTTCAAAGCATGCAGGCCTTCGACGAAGGCCCGTGATTCCGGGGTCTTGAAGGTTGCCGCCGGCGTGTCTGTGCCGCCGGGCAGCAGCGCGTTGACCCGCACGCCTTTCGGGCCGTATTCGGCGGCAAGCACCTGTGTCAGTCCGATCAGGCCGGCCTTGCTCGCGGCATAACTGGTCATGCCTGGCATGCCGACTGTGTGGCCGACGAAGGTGGAGGTGAAGATCAGCGAACCACCGCCACGCTCGACCATTGCCGGCACCTGGTATTTGGCGCCGAGAAACGCGCTGGTGAGATTGGTGTCGAGCGTCTCGCGCCAGCCTTCCAGCGGCAGTTCGGCTATCGGTCCCATCAGGCCGACAGCGCCGGCATTGTTGAAGGCGATGTCGAGCCCGCCGAATTTTTCGACCGCCAGATCGACAAGGGCCTTTGCGTAGGCTTCGTCGCGGACATCGCCGGCAAGCGCGATGGCGATGCCATCGGCATCCGCGATTTCGGCGACAAGCGCGTCGAGCTCGGCCTGGCGGCGGGCGGCGACGATGACC
>NZ_RZRP01001249.1:0-1273 GCF_003997795.1 Mesorhizobium sp. M7A.F.Ca.US.005.03.2.1
GTGCAATACGGCGTGCGCCAGAGCGACTGCCTTATCGACTATGAGGAGCTAGAGGCCAAGGCGCGGGAAACACGGCCAAAGCTGATTATCGCGGGTGGATCGGCCTATCCGCGCATCATCGACTTCAAGCGCATCCGGGCGATCGCCGATGCCGTCGGCGCGCTGATGATGGTCGACATGGCGCATTTCGCCGGCCTGGTCGCCGGCGGCGTGCATCCCAACCCGGTGGAGGTCGCCGATATCGTCACCACCACGACGCACAAGACGCTGCGCGGCCCGCGCGGCGGCATGATCCTGACCAACAACCAGGACATCGCCAAGAAGCTGAATTCGGCGGTGTTCCCTGGCCTGCAGGGAGGCCCGCTGATGCATGTCATTGCTGCCAAGGCCGTTGCCCTGGGTGAAGCCTTGGAGGACGGGTTCAAGACCTATGCCCGGCAGATGGTGGCGAATGCCAGAAAGCTGGCCGCGACGCTTGGCGAGCGCGGATTCGACATTGTCTCCGGCGGAACCGATACGCATCTGCTGCTGGTCGACCTGCGCGGCAAGGGCCTGTCCGGCAAGGACGCGGAGGAGGCGTTGGGCAGGGCAGGGCTGACCTGCAACAAGAACGGCATTCCTTTCGATCCGGCGCCGCCTGCCGTCACCTCCGGTATACGGCTGGGCACACCGGCCGCCACCACGCGCGGTTTCGGCGAGGGCGAGTTTGCCCGTGTCGGCAATCTCATAGCCGACGTGCTGGATGCGGTCGGAACGCAATGGGGCGCCGAACAGGAGAAGGCGGCTCGGCGGTCGGTCGAGGAGCTTTGCGAGGCATTCCCGATCTACGAGCCCAGACCCGGTTGACCATCCGGGGAGCGCGCCACAGGCAGATACATGGCTGCCGCGGACAGGGCATTAGCCACAGATATGATTTTGCGTAGCAGCGCCATTCGTGACGAGTTGCGCCTGTCCTAACGTCATCGCGAAATCACCGCATACATCCACCGCCAAGTTTGTCGTTCGAGCCATTTTGCAAGCAATTTCCGTCGATTGACGGAAGTGGCGCCTTCGGCTGCGGACGGCAGGAGGAGCTTGGATCCATGGGTGCGGCGTTTTCCGGGGAGCGGGTTGCCAGCCTCGAAAGATACCCTGGCTTTTTTTGATCTTTTGAATGGAGAGGAAAATGAACATTAAGAGCCTTCTTTTCGGCTCAGCTGCGGCTCTGATCGCAGTTTCCGGTGGGCGCGCCGCCGACGCCGTCGTTGTTGCCGAGCCGGAACCCGCTGAATAC
>NZ_RZRP01000124.1:0-10846 GCF_003997795.1 Mesorhizobium sp. M7A.F.Ca.US.005.03.2.1
CGTATGCCTCCTGCTTTCCTCGACCAGAGCAGTTCACCGTTTCACGGAAACGGCGAACCGCTCTAACTCATTGTCTTGGCGCAATTCCGGGCGGAAAACCGTTTCACACTTTTCCTGGAATTGCTCTTAAGTCCGTTCAAGCCTTGTTCTTGTTGTAGACGTCGAAGATCACGGCGCCGAGCAGCACCAGGCCTTTGACCACCTGCTGCCAGTCGACATTGACGCCCATGATCGACATGCCGTTGTTCATCACGCCCATGATGAAGCCGCCGACCACCGCGCCGATGACCTGACCGACGCCGCCCATCGCCGAGGCGCCGCCGATGAAGACGGCGGCGATGACGTCGAGCGCGCTGCCGAGGCCCGCGGCCGGCACCGCCTGTCCCAGTCGCGCCGCGATGATCAGGCCGCCGAGCGCCGACAGCACGCCCATATTGATGAACACCATCAGCGTCAGCCGCTCGGTGTTGATGCCTGACAGCTGCGCGGCCTTGGCATTGCCGCCCATGGCGTAGATACGGCGGCCGATGGTCATGCGCTTGGTGACGAAGACGAACAGCGAGATCAGCACGCCCATGACGAGCAGCACGACCGGCAGGCCTCTGTAGCTGGCGAACTCATAGACCAGGAACAGCGCCAGGGCGCTGGCGACCAGCGTCTTGACGACGAACAGGGCAAAGGGCTCGGCCTCATAGCCATGGCGTTCGCGCTTGCGACGCGTCCTCACCCCGAAATAGGCATAGGCCAGCACGGCGATCAGGCCCAGCACGATCGTCGTCATGTGCAGCGTCAGGCCGCTGCCCATGATGGTCTTGCCGGCCGCGTTCACCGTCGGCGGGATCAGCGTCAGCGGGCCGATGACATCCGGGATGAAGCCCGAGCTGAGCATTTTGAAGTCGTCGGGAAGCGGACCGACCGAGGATCCGCCGCCGAGCAGCGCCTGGCAGATGCCGCGGAAGATCAGCATGCCGGCCAGTGTCACGATGAAGCTCGGTATTCTGTGATAGGCGATCCAGTAGCCTTGCGCCGCCCCGATCAGGCCGCCCACGACGAGGCAGATGATCGAAACCACCAGCGGATTGCTGAGCGGTCCAAGTTGCCAGATGACCATCATGTTTGCCGCCAGCGCGCCGATGAAACCGGCGACCGATCCGACGCTGAGGTCGATATAGCCGGAAACGATCACCAGCAGCATGCCCAGCGCCATCACGATGATGAACGAGTTCTGCTGCACCAGGTTGCTCAGGTTCACCGGCTTGAACAGCGTTCCCGACGTGGTGAACTGGAAGAACAGCATGATGACGATCAGCGCGATGATCAGGCCGTATTCGCGCAGGTTCGTCGCCAGCGCCGAGACGGCGATGCGTGGACGCTGCTCTTCGGCGACATTGCCGTGCGGGGCGGGGGCGCTTTCGGTGCTCATGCTGCTTTTCCTTCTCCACGAACGATGGCGCGCATTATTTTTTCCTGGCTTGCTTCTGCGGCGGGCATTTCGCCCACGATGCGCCCTTCGTTCATGACGTAGATGCGGTCGGTGATGCCGAGCAATTCCGGCATTTCCGACGAGATGACCACGATCGCCTTACCCTCCGAGGCGAGTCGCGCGATGATCGTGTAGATTTCGTACTTGGCGCCGACATCGATGCCGCGTGTCGGCTCGTCGAGGATCAGCACGTCCGGGTCGGCGAACAGCCATTTCGACAGCACCACCTTCTGCTGGTTGCCGCCGGAAAGATTGCCGGTCAACTGATAGACGCTGGAAGCGCGGATATTGGTCTTCTTGCGATAGTCGTTGGCAACGGCGAGCTCGCGCATGTCGTCGATCACGCTGTGGCGGGCCACGCCGCCGAGATTGGCCAGCGTGATGTTGTGCTTGATATGGTCGATGAGGTTGAGCCCGTAGGTCTTGCGATCCTCGGTGACGTAGGCGATGCCGTGTTGGACCGCCTTGCTTACCGAGGACACATCGATCGGCTTGCCCTTGAGCAGCACCTCGCCTGTGATGCGGCGGCCGTAGGAGCGGCCGAACAGGCTCATGGCGAATTCGGTGCGGCCGGCGCCCATCAGCCCGGCAATGCCCACCACTTCGCCCTTGCGCACATTGATGTCGATACCCTTGATCACCTGCCGCTCGGCATGGAGCGGGTGATAGACCGACCAGTTCTTCACCTCGAACACGATCTCGCCGATATCAGGCTCGCGCGGCGGATAGCGGTCGTCGAGGGAACGGCCGACCATCGAGGTGATGATGCGGTCTTCGGAGATGTCCTTCTTGGCCAGCGTCTCGATGGTGCGCCCGTCACGGATCACCGTCACCTTGTCGGCGACCCGGTTGATCTCGTTGAGCTTGTGCGAGATCAGGATCGAGGTCATGCCTTGCCGCTTGAATTCGAGCAGCAGGTCAAGCAGCGCCTGGCTGTCCTTTTCGCTGAGCGATGCCGTAGGCTCGTCGAGGATCAGGAGCTTGACCTCCTTGCTCAGCGCCTTGGCAATCTCGACCAGCTGCTGCTTGCCGACGCCGATATTGGTGATCAGCGTCTTGGGGTCCTCCTTGAGGCCCACCTTCTTCAACAGCGCACTGGTGCGCTCCTCGTTGGCGTCCCAGTCGATGACGCCGAATTTCGCGTGCTCGTTGCCGAGGAAGATGTTTTCGGCGATCGACAGCATCGGCACCAGCGCTAGCTCCTGGTGGATGATGACGATACCCTTGTGTTCGCTGTCCTGGATGCCCTTGAACTGGCATTCCTGGCCTTGGAAGATGATCTGGCCGTCATAGGTGCCGGAGGGATAGACGCCCGACAGCACCTTCATCAGCGTCGACTTGCCGGCGCCGTTTTCGCCGACCACGGCGTGGATCTCGCCTTCCTCGACGCTGAGGTTGACGTTCGACAGCGCCTTCACGCCGGGAAACGTCTTGGTGATGTCGCGCATCTCCAAAATCGTCGGGGCCATGGGGACTACCGCTCCTTGAGAGCTCGGCAAACATTGCCGGCGAGGTCGGTGACAATACCGGGCTCGCTGGTGAACGAAAAGGGGCCCTGCGTTGCGCAGGACCCCCTGACTTTGTAACCGGGATTACTTCAGTTCGTCGGCCTTGATGTAGCCGGAGTCGACGACCAGCGCCTGGTAGTTCGACTTGTCGACTTCATGCGGCGTCAGCAGGATCGAGGGAACGACCTTGACGTCGTTGTTGTAGGTCTTTTCATCGAGGCCGTCCGGCTTGCCGCCCGAGAGCACCTTGTCGACGAGCTGGACGGTGGCCTTGGCCAGTTCGCGGGTGTCCTTGAACACGGTCGAGTACTGCTCGCCCGAGATGATCAGCTTGACCGAAGCGGTCTCAGCGTCCTGACCGGTCACGATTGGCCAAGGCTGAGCCTCGGTGCCGTAGCCGACGGCGCGCAGCGAGGCGGTGATGCCGCGCGACAGGCCGTCATAGGGCGACAGAACGCCATCGACGCGGCTGCCGTCCGAATAGTTGGCCGACAGCAGATTGTCCATGCGCGCCTGGGCGGTGGCGGCGAGCCAACGCAGCGTGCCGACCTTGTCCATGCCGGTCTGGCCGGACTTGATCTTGATCGAGCCGTCGTCGATCAGCGGCTGCAGGACGGAGATGGCGCCATTGTAGAAGAAGAAGGCGTTGTTGTCGTCGGGCGAGCCGCCGAACAGTTCGACGTTCCACGGCTTGGTGTTCGGGAAGCGTTCCTTGAGGCCCTTGACCAGCGAATTCGCCTGGATCACGCCGACGCCGAAATTGTCGAAGGTGGTGTAGTAGTCGACATTGGCGGTCTTCTTGATCAGGCGGTCATAGGCGACGACGACGACGCCCGCGTCAGCGGCCTTCTGCAGAGCATCCGACAGGGTGGTGCCGTCGATCGAGGCGATGATCAGCGCCTTCGGGCCTTTGGTGATTTCGTTTTCCAGCTGGCTGAGCTGGTTGGGGATGTCGTCCTGCGCGTATTGCAGGTCGACGGTGTAGCCGAGAGCCTCGAGCTGGGACTTGACGGCATCGCCGTCATTGATCCAGCGCTGCGAGGTCTTGGTCGGCATCAGCACGCCGACGAGACCCTTGTCGGCTGCGTGCGCCGAGTAGGTCATGGCAGCGATGCCAAGGGCCGCGACGGCGGCCAGTGTCTTGATGATTTTCACTTTAACTCTCCCTGTTTGATGGACGCGGCACCCCGGGGGTCGCGGGCCGCGCAATCGTGCAGAAGCGCCAAGGCACCGCTGCCGTCATATCGATCTCCGGTATCCTCCCATGGCCCCGAGACGCTGATTCAATCGATACGATTTTTCTCGTCGGCGACCGTCACGTCTTGGAACGCGCGGAGGGTGTGGGTCTTTGCCATAACTGTCAAATGCGATCTTTGATGGTTGCTATATCATCGTTGGTATAGGTATTGCGACGTGACGGGTTGACCCGATGTCGGTCGTACACAAGCAGAAGGCAGGGAAATCGATGGCGCGGCTAGGAAATCCGACAACAGCTTCAAATGGTTACAGAGAAGCACCGGGCGATGGCGAAACCCTGCTGCGCAGCGGTCTCAGTCTGCGTCATATGCGCATGATCGTCGCGCTCGACGACCATGGCCGGGTCAGCGCGGCAGCCCAGGTTCTGAACATTTCGCAGCCGGCGGCCTCGCGCATGATCGCGGAGATGGAGGCGGTGCTGGAGGTCAAGCTGTGCGAGAGGCTGCCGCGCGGCATCACCTTGACGCCGTACGGCAAGGCTTTGGCCAGGCGCGCGCGCTCGATCCTGCTGGAGATGCGCGAGGTCGACCGCGAGATTTCCGAGCTCAAGGCGGGCAAGGGTGGTTCGGTTTTCCTGGGTGCCGTGACCGCGCCGGCAATCGAGCTGGCGGTGCCGGCAATTCGTGAAATCCGCCGCATCTATCCGCGCATCGAGATCACCATGCAGGTCGAGACCTCCAATGTGCTGGCACGCGAACTGATCGCCACGCGCCATGACTTCATCATCGCGCGCATTCCTGACGACTTGAACCCACGGCTGTTCGAATCCCGTGTCATCGGCGTCGAGAAGGCCTGCCTGATCGTGCGCCGTGGCCACCCGCTCACCAGGGGCAGCGTGGTGCGGCTGGAAGACACCGCCGCCTATGACTGGGTCTTCCAGTCTGGCGGCTCGCCCTTGCGCCAGGCGATGGAGAGCAACTTCCTCAACCGCAACATCGCTTTGCCGGACCGTATCCTGAACACCAGTTCGCTGCTCCTGACCCTGGTCATGGTCGCGCAATCCGATGCCATCGCACCGGTCTCTGTCCAGGTGGCGAAATTCATCCAGAACCCTGACGGGCTGGCCGGCGCCATCGACGTCGTCCAGACCGAATTCGACATCGAGGTCAGGCCCTACAGCCTGATCACGGTGAGGAATCGCGCGCTGTCGCCGGCCGCCAAGATGCTGCACGACTTCATTCTGAGGGAAGTGGGATGATGGCTGGATCAGGTAAGCTTCTCCGGCGAAAGCGCCGCCAGGCCGAGGCCAGCGAAAGCGAACTGGGAACATTATTTCCCGCCGATGCGTTCATGATCTTGCAAGGGACGATTTCTTCTGGAGGCTGAACATGCGCAGCTTCGAAATCATCGACCTGCTTTGCGTGATCGAGGCCTGCAAGCACGATCGATCGGTCGGCAATTTCGTGTCCATGGCTGAAGGCGTGGAAGAATTGCGGGTGTTGACCGGCGATTTCGTTTCATCGGATGACGCGGCGGCAAACGCCCTCGCAACGGTGGCGCTGGCGAGAGGCTGCTCGGTTGTGTTCGACGAACAGGCAGGCGCTGAAATGGTTCTGACGCCTTAGGCTGGAGCGGGTAGCGGGAATCGAACCCTCGCGTTCAGCTCGGGAAGCTGGTGTTATTGCACTGATTTCAACGGCTTACGTGTAAAACAAGGACCCTGCCGGTCTTTAAATTCGTAACGAAATCAACCACAGTGTAAAACCAAAGTTATACCGTTTGGCACCGCGTAAAAGCCCTCCATTCACCAGGTGCTATCCCTTCTTATGTGACCTCAAATTTGCCGTTCACGTCTGCTTGATGCGATCAGCGGTTGATTGGGGATGATTGCGAACCGGCAGCTCCTTGCTCTTCCGTTATCGTTAGCGGACATTCAGGATGTAACTTTGATCGCCTTGAAGGGAAATCAGAAGAGACAGCCTTTAATGTTTTGCCTCAGACCTGACAGCGGTTCGAATCCTCTCGGGCGCGCCCGGCAGGATGAAACTGAGAACTCATATGTCATTGTTTGCCATACGTAAACGCAGCTAGTCTGCTTCGCACCCGTGAGCTTAGCTAGCTTGCCTAAATCACGAGTCCGGAAAATATCGCTTCCTGACCGTCGGGTTTCTGACAAGAACACGGTTTAGTTCCAGAACAGAGAAGTTAAGAGTCCTGATCGAACGTCTATCGCAGATGCCATCGATCTTATCATATAACGTCGCGTCAATTAGCGCCGAGGTCATCACGCCAAAGCCCTCTGCTGCGTGCAGATCGACCATGTCGCCGATATCCTGAACTTTGGTCGCGCCCAGCGAATTACTCTGAGTCAGTTTGCACTGAAAAATCCATTTACGACCCTTGTTTCCGGCTGATCTCGCGGCTTCCATGATCTCGATATCGCGTCCGCCGTCTCTCGATCGCGAGCTGCCAAGCTTTCTGATTGTCGAAGAATCAAACATCGCATGAGCGTAGAGGATATCGTAGCAGAGCTGCTCAAATTGCTCGTCATTAAGGCTTCTCCAATCGAGAGTGAGAGAATCCGAGAGGCCCATCGTCGCAGTGAGAGAGCGGGTCGTATCGCAGATTCTTTCATACAGGTTCTTTGTGGCCCGCTCTTCGAGCGGTTTCGTGTCATAAAGAACGTGGGTGTCAGTGCCATCATCCACCACAATCAGAGTTCCGGTGTTGTGAACCAGACATGATTCCCCGCGGGGCCCTGGGGCCCTAAGGCCCGCTGGCATGCCCTCCCTGAGGTACTCCCCGACCGGTGAGTGTGTGAAGGTCGCATCCAGCCATGCGAATTGATCGGGCGGCCAGATATCCCTCGTCATGGCGTCGTGCGAATCCCGCGCAGACCCGGGACTTGAAGTACTGGTTCATCGGAAAGTAGGCGACCATGCCTTCGGAAAGGACAAAAGATTTTCCGGCGATGACAAGCACCTCGGCCGCCACAAAATCGGCCCGGCGGTAATTCTGCCCGGTCGCAGAGAAGAACGTGTCGAGCTCAACACCGTTCGGAATGAGCCAGCTGTCGATGGAAGCGTAGCAGTCTGCTCCCAGCCGGCCACTGTAAGGGCTCTTGTGGAAGCCAAGTTCATACTCGGGATGTTTTTTGACCAGCTCGTCGTAGTAATCCGGCGCATCATAGCGCATCTGGTGTATAGCGCCCGAAAGGAAGTTGGCAAAGTAGGATTCGACCAGCTCCGGAAGACGTGGATCACAGTCGGCCAGCGATTCCTCGTAATCAGCTATTGCGTCGCGTAGGCTTTGGTAACTCTCTCCTTCGCCTGACCCGTCGTCCTGTTGCGCCTGAAACACGACGACGACATTTTCGAGCCGTCCCCGGAAACCCGGACCGATATCCGTCAGGGTAAGTCTCAGCCGTGTGAGATATGCCTCAGCGAAGTACTCCTCGGCTACCTCGGCACTGCCGGCTTCCGCCGCCATGTTCTCCGCGGCCCATGATGCCTCCACATAGTCCCAGCATATATCGATATGCTCATTAGTCCGGCCGATACTGCGCATCGGGATTAGGACGGCGACCGTCTCCGCTCCGGACAAATCAATGGCGCCGAGGTCCGAAAGCTTCAGGGATGCGAGATCAAACTGAATGCGGGTCATATGCCCAGCAGCCCGGCGGCCTCGGCAGGAGATGCGCTGATGGCGGTGAATCTCAGGCATCCTCCTCCTCCGCTGCCAACGCAACCAGCCCCTCATTCCTGGCCTTCTCCAGCACCCCTATGAGAACAAGGCACTGCTTTTCAGTCGGAATCTTCGCGGGCATCTGCACAGCAACCTGCAGCACGCCGGTCTCTCTGGGTGTCAGCACGCGTTTGCGCCCCAGTTCTTGCATGATCGTCCTCCACTGATGGGCAGGGATATCGAAAACTCGCTTCTGCGCCTCGATTCCGTTGTCAATTTTCTGAGTGACTTTGGCGTCCTTGCGCTCTTCGCCCTGTTCTTCCAGCGACAGGAGGTCTTCGAAAAATTCGTCAGGCAAAGCGGCCTCAAGCTTGTCCAGCGTGCCCTGCAAACGAGTCCAGCACTGATCTTTCTTACACCACTCCGAGATGTTCGAGATGCCGGTGGGCGGATGCACGATATCATCGTTGACGTGCTTCGCTGCAATCGTCAGCGCTTCACGAAGCGTCGGCGGAATCGCTTGAATATTCCAGACCCTCGAATGGTCGATGGATTTGCCGAGGCGGCGGCAGACGTCATTCAACGAAGCAATAGCGTAAAGGCTGTCGATCTCGAATTCCATACGCACCTTCGAGCGGAAGCGCGTTACGCCAGCGTCGGCAAGTGCCTGGCGTTCGAACGCGTCGAGGTCGGCGACGCCATTGACGGCGATGAGCCCCAATACCGTGCCCATGGAGAACTTCGCCTGGTGGACCGTCTGAGGGATGTCCACCGCACCCAGGACATCGATGGCGCCCTGGTGGACTTGGGTGACCACCTCCGCGATGTCGTCCGGGCCGAGCCCCTCGCGGCGCATGAGCAGCTGAAGTGCGTCGGCTGCCGGATGGGTGTGGCGACAGGAGGCATGCCATTTGAAGGATGTCTCCTCCGTTGCCCAACGGCTGCCGAGGCCATCCGTCAGACGGGCCGGAACGGCATCGCTGGACATGCCGGCCGCCATGCCCTTCTTCCCTTCAAGGATCTGCGCGGCCCCCTTGAAGCCATCGCGAGCCAAGAAGGCAGCACACAGGCCGTTGGCGGCCGCACGCGCAGTATGAAGCTGCTTGGAATCGGCGGCGTCGCGCAGCAATTCCCAGAGCCCCGCTGCCTGGGTACTGGCGGAGCCCAGTGCATGGTTGATGCCGGCCGCGCCCAGCCCGATCAACTTCCCGACAGCGGCGGCCGCGGCGACAGTGACGGCCGTGCCCGTTGTGTGGAAGATCTGGTAATGTGACCGCCCTAGGAACTCTCCGACCCGGATGCCAACCTCGTAGCCGGCGATGCAAGCAGTCAGGATTTCACGCCCGGTCTTCCCCTCTGCTTCCGCAACCGCCAAAACGGCTGGAAAGATCACCGCAGCCGGGTGAAAGACCGAGCCGTTGTGAACGTCGTCCTGCTCCACCACATGGGAGGCCGCGGCATTGACCATCGCCGCGAAGTAGGGGCTCGTGCGTCGTCTCGTCGGGATGACGAGACTTGGGCCGTCCGCCGGCCCCATTGCACGAGCAAAGCCGTCGATGATCTCGACTTGGCGCGCGCCCTTGCCGGCGAGGGTTGAGCCGAGCCAGTCGATCATCAGTCCTTTTGCGAAACGAACGACGCGCGGCGGAATCTGCTCGAACTCGAGCTCGGCGATGAAGGCGCAAAGCCTGGCTGTCGGCCGATCGGCGGTGTCCAGGCTCATCCGCTGTTCCTCATCTGCATGCCCTTTAGACCAAAGCGGCCCGGCGCAGGATCCGCCTTGCGCGCTCGATGACCGGCCGATCCACCATTTCGCCGTTCACCTGGACAGCTTCACCGGACGAAGCTGCGCCGACGATGTCACGTGCCCAGATGATTTCATTGTCGCTCGGGCGAAAAGCAACGCGAATCGGCTCGATCTGCCTCGGATGGATCGCCATCTTGCCACCGAAGCCCATCTTCATAGCATGGCGGGCGTCATCCTCGGTGATTTCGGGACTGCTCAGGTCTGTCGTCACGCCGTCGATCGGCGCGGCACGGCCAGCCGCGCGCGAGCGCCAGACAAGTTCGTTGCGAGCCGCAAGCAGGGTCAACCGGTCATGCGCGCAACCGAGATCGAGCGAGAAGTCGACCGAGCCGAAAGCGACGGCAACGACGTCGGGCGTCGCCAATATATCCGGCAGGTTGGCGAGGCCGACAGCACTCTCGACGAGCGCGATGACGGATACGTTGCGTGTTATGTGCCTGGCCATATCGGCAATGTCTTCCGCGCGCTCGGCCTTGGACAGCATAATGGAGACGCCATCGAAGCGCCGCACGGCGTCGATGTCCGCTTCGTGCCACGGGGTGCCAACGGGGTTGATGCGGACGATGACTGGAGATTTCAGCCTGGCTGCATAACCAACAACTGCGTCCCGGGCGCGGTCCTTGTCGCCAGGAGCGACGGCATCCTCAAGGTCGAGAATGACCGCATCCGCGCCGCTGTTGTCGGCCTTGGCAAACCGGTCCGGCCGCGAGCCCGGCACGAAAAGCGGCACGACAGGCGTGACGAAGCTCACCATTGCGCCGTGGCCTTCACCGTCACATGGCCGTCGGCCGACCGTACCTCGAGAGCCATGCCGTCATTGCCCGGACACGTTGCGCTCAGAAGCAGACGTTGCGGTCTGGTCGCCGGATGCACGCCCCGGAACGAGAAACGGCGCGGCGAGGAGCCGAAAATGGCTGTGGCAAAGTTCAGGAGCAGCGTCGCCTGCAGCGGGCCATGGATGACGAGCCCGGGATAACCCTCGACCGTTGTGGCGTAAGGCGCGTCGTAGTGGATACGATGCCCATTGAACGTCAGCGCGGAGTAACGAAAGAGTAGCACCGGATCCACGTCAACCCAGCGCTCGTTCGATGCCGCCGGGGGTGGAGTTCCCGGCGGGGCAGGGGTCGCTGCCGTAGCGCCGGCGGCGCGATAGGCAATGGTCTGGTC
>NZ_RZRP01001250.1:0-1270 GCF_003997795.1 Mesorhizobium sp. M7A.F.Ca.US.005.03.2.1
GACCTATCCGCTCTATTTGCTGCACCAGGACATCGGCTATCTCGTCATCAATGCGGCAACGCCCCTTATCGGCAAATGGTTTGCCGCCTTTGGCTGCGGCGCACTTATGCTTTTCGTTTCGTGGGCAATCTGGCGCGCCTGCGAACGACCCGCACAGCGGTTGCTGAGGATTTGGCTCGGCCGCGCGGTCGATGCTGGCCTGGCACGGTTTCGTCGCGTCTCAGCCGGAGCGCAGCCCGCCGAATGAAAAAGGGCGCCTCGCGGCGCCCTCCTCATTTCGATCTCTTGCGCTGCTTACTGCGGCAGCTTGTCGTCGACACCCTTCACATAAAAATTCATGCCGAGCAGCGTGCCGTCATCGGCGACTTCGCCATCCTTCAGCCACGGCGTGCCGTCTTGCTTGGCGATCGGCCCGGTGAAGGGGTTCCAGCCGCCGGCGATCTTCTTCTCGGTGGCCTCCGCCATCGCCTTCACGTCGTCGGGCATGTTGGTGTAGGGGGCGAGCTTGACCGCGCCGTCCTTGATGCCAAGCCAGACATTGTCCGGCTTCCAGGTGCCGTCGAGGGCTGCCTGGACCCGGCTGATGTAATAGGGACCCCATTCGTCGGTAAGCGAGGTCAGCTGCGCGTTCGGCGCGAACTTGATCATGTCGGAGGACTGGCCGAAGCCGTGCAGCTTGCGCTCCTCGGCCACCTGCAGGGCAGCGGTCGAATCGGTGTGCTGGACGATAATGTCGGCACCCTGGTCGAACAGCGCCTTGGCGGCGTCGGCTTCCTTGCCCGGATCGAACCAGGAATTCACCCAGACGATCTTGGCCTTGAAGTTCGGGTTGATCGACTGCGCGCCGAGCATGAAGGAGTTGATGCCCATCACCACTTCCGGGATCGGGAAGGAAACGATGTAGCCGGCAACGCCTGCCTTCGATTCCTTGGCGGCGATCTGGCCGAGCACATAACGGCCTTCATAGAAACGCGCATTGTAGATGCCGAGATTGTCAGATGTCTTGTAGCCGGTGGCGTGCTCGAACATCACCTTCGGGAATTTCTTGGCGACCTTCACTTCCGGGTCCATGAAGCCGAAGGAGGTGCCGAAAATGATCTTGCAGCCTTCGCGTGCCAGGCGCTCGAAAGCGCGGTCGGCGTCGGGGCCTTCCGAGACGTTTTCAAGATAGGCGGTTTCGACCTTGTCGCCGAGCGCCTTCTCCACTTCGAGACGGCCCTGGTCGTGCTGGTAGGAATAGCCAAAATCGCCGATCGGGCCGGTGTAGACC
>NZ_RZRP01001251.1:0-1266 GCF_003997795.1 Mesorhizobium sp. M7A.F.Ca.US.005.03.2.1
AGTCGAGACCCAGAGCCGCGTTGGCGGTGAGGTTGGCGCGAATCTGGCGTTCGCCGGTCAGGCGACCGGAATAGAGGATGTCGCCGCTCTCGCCCGATGTGGTCGTGGGCTCGACGGTGGTCCGCCCGGTCAGGCCGATTATGGTGCCGCGCTCGGGTGACCATTTGAGGTCGGCGTTGACGGTGGCACCCGATATCGCATCAAGGTTTTTGTCGTCGATCGCTTCCCTGAGCCAGCCGGCCGAGAATTCGCCCGACAGCTTCTCACCCATGTCGAGTGCAAGGCCGGCGCGGGCGCCGAGTCGCGTCGACGAGCGCTCGAAGCCTTCATTGTCGATGCGTTGATCATAGGTCCGGCGGCCGACCTCGATTTCGGTGAAGGGGGTCAGGGCAGGGGAGATCTCGTAGCCGGTGCGCAACGTCGCCGTGTAGAGCGTCGAGTCCTGATCCTTCTGCGATAGCGAGGTGCCGTCCGAGAGCTTGGCGTCGCCGTAGAAGTCGTGCGAGACCGCGCCGGTCAACGTGTACTGCATCTTGCCGAGATGCTTTTCGACGGCCAGGCTGCCATCGATGGTCTGCCGCAGCGGCTGCTTGCTGACGCCGGCAATGGCATCAGGCGATGATGCCGATTCCGGCACGGCCTCGTAGCCGAGCTTGGCGATGGCGCGCAATTCATTGTCGAGATCGACATTGAGCTGGCCTTCGATGCGGCCTTGCTCGTCGTGAACCGGGTAACCCGAGACGGTCTCACGAAAAAGGCCATAGCCGTCGATCGTAGCGGAGTTCTCGCGCCAGTCGGAGGCGGCGGAAAAGCGCAGCGCGGTCTCGGACAGCAGCGCCGACTTGCCTGCACTGCTCGAATCGCCGTTCGAGGTGGCGGTCAGGCCCTGTTCGATCGTCGGCCGGATGACGAAGGAGCCCCATTTGACGCCGGTGGCGGCAAACGGATCATCCTCCAGCTTCTTCTTCTGGCCTTCGATGGCGTCCGTACGCTCCGCTCCTGGGTCGAGCTTCTGCCTGTCGGCGCTGTCGATGGTGAGTGCGCGGCGGTTGGCCGTGTCCGCATCGGTCTCTGCAGCATCGGTGGCGTCCGGCGTGGAGGCGGTCGTGGAAGCGGTGATGTCGGAGGTGTCGGCCGTCGATTTCTTCTTCTTTTTCGACTTGTCGGCAGCCCTGTCCTTGGCCTGGTCAGCCGCATTCTGCCTGGCGCTCGATGAGCGGCGGCGCGGCTTGGGCGGCGCCGCCGTGTCGGCGGACGTGTCGTCAG